>QFOV01000298.1 GCA_003248565.1 Stenotrophomonas sp. | reverse complement strand
CAACCTTCAAGGTATTGCCGTCACGGGTATAGCGGCTTTGCTGTGCCTTGCCCAGCGTTTCAACCGTGACCTTGCCGTCGGAGTCGAATGTGTAGCTGACCATCCCCATGCCATCGTTCCAGGTGCCACTCAGGCCCTGACTGCAGGCAACCAGCAAGGTTGCCAACGCAACGATCAGCAACTTCTTCATCCACAACTCCCAATAAAAGCACAGACCGCCACCGCGGTGTATCCACAAGCATTCTGACACACGCGAAATCAGGCTAGTCTGGTGGCTTCCACCATGGAGCCGATTGAATGGGTCGCGTCCTGATGTCGCTATGTCTGCTGGGTATGCTCATGGGCTGCAACAGCCTGCCTTCAACCACCGGCACGGCGGCGGCCAAGGGGCAGTTCGTCGCGCGGCAGCTCGATTTCGAGGGCCGTCAGTTCCGCTACCAGGTGTTTGTGCCTGCCACTAGTGCCACACCACCCGGCCCGCGGCCACTGGTGCTGTTCCTGCATGGCTCGGGCGAGCGCGGCGACGACGGACTCAAGCCTACCTTGGCCGGGATTGGCCCCTGGCTCATCCAGAACATGGACACCTTCCCGGCCCTGGTGGTGTTTCCCCAGGTGCCGGAGGGCGAAGAATGGCGCGGACGCAACGCGCGCATGGCGCTGGCGGTCCTGGAGGCGGCCAGCACGGACTTCGCTGCCGACCCACAGCGCATCTATCTGACCGGTATCTCAATGGGCGGCTATGGAAGCTGGGAACTGGCCCTGACCCGACCGGACCAGTTCGCCGCACTGGTGCCGATCTGCGGCGCGCTGCGAGCACCGCGTGCCGATCGACCCGGACTGGTGGTCGACCAGGTAGCCAATGCCGCCGATCCCTATCAAAGCGTCGTCAGCCGCCTGCGTCATGTACCCACCTGGATATTCCATGGCGCCCTGGATGGACTGGTGCCAACCACCGATGATCGCGCGATCGCCGCCGCCAGCCGGCAGATGGGCGCAGGCTTCCGTTACACCGAGTACCCGGACGTCCAGCACAACGCCTGGGATGCCACCTATCGCAACCCCGCGATGTGGGAATGGATGTGGAGCCAGAAGCGCCCCTGACAGCGACGCCAATACCGCATGCAGCTGGAACCGGGAACGATCCCGCCCGCATCGTTTGCAGCATCGGCGGACGATGCGACAGCCTTCGGCTGTAAGATCGATGCGATAGCGTGATCACAATCACGCATCCATCCCTGCTGCCTACACCTGCCCTGCACGGCGGGAATTGGACAGTGAGGGGCCACTGCACAGCCCCCGCTTTGGGTTCCACGCGTACTTTCCAACCTTACCAGGTTCGTGCCATAACAGCGCCACGCCGCCCACGGCCGCCATTTGGGCTTGGCTGCCATCTGCACTACGCCACAACGGACACCGGAGACTGAGGCTTGGCAACTACTGCATCGGCGGCGCAGCACACCTTGGCGCGTACCCGTGGCCTGCATTCCCGCCTGCACCTTCTGATCCTTGCGACCCTGCTGCCATTGCTGGTGATCGGCGCCTTCGCCGTCTGGAACGCCGCCCGCGATTACCGCCACAGCTCCGAACAACGCCTGCAGGAAACCGCCATCGCCCTTGCCCGTGGTGTTGACCAAGGTATCGAGGACAACATCAACCAGCTGCGTCTGCTGTCCTCGCTCGCACCACAGCTGCAGGAAACAGCTCCTGAGCTGCAGGCATGGGCACGCGCCAACCCGGATATCCGCTTGATCCAGGATGACAGCGAGCAGGCCCGCACATTGCCATCAGGCCTGCTGTACGACGCACGCCGCGAAGGCAGGCCGCAGGTCTCGGATCTGTTCACCAACGCCATCACCAACACCCCGGAAGTCGCCATTGCCCTGCCCTTCGGTGATACCGGTGGCACCCGTGTCCTGACCATGGTGCAGCCCTCCAATCGCCTGATCGCCAGCATCATGGGTAGCGGCAACGACCAGCAGCTGCTGGCTGCGGTCGTCGATAACAATGGCGTCATTGCCGCTCGGTCGCTTTCGCCGGAACGTTACATCGGCAAGCAGGTGCCTGACTGGCGGACGCTACAGCGCAGCAGCGGTCAACACGGGCTGATCGATGCCAGCAGCAAGGAAGGCACGCCGGTGATCTTCGCCTTCCACAGATTGCAGGCTGCACCGGGATGGACGCTGGTCGTGGGAGAGCCACAACAGAGCTTCCAGGCCCGCTGGCAACAACCGCTGCTCGGGATCATTCTCGGCGGCATCGTCGCAGCCCTGATCGCCCTGCTTTGGGCCAATGCCATCGCCCGCAGCATCCTGCTGCCGATCCGCGCCCTGGTCCAACGCAGCCATGGCGTCGTCGACAATCTCGCCACCCTGCCCGATCCACACCCGTCCAACATCCGCGAAGTGCGCAGCCTGCAGAGCAGCCTCAGCGGCACTGTCGATGCATTGAAGAAGAGCGCCGATGAAGCGCGCGCCCTGGCCCGTGACCTCAAGGCCAGCGAGCAGCGTTACCGCGCCGTCGCCGAGGCCGGCGCTCTGGTGCTGTGGCAATCCGATCGCAATGGAACGGTGCTCTCGGCCACCGGTTGGCGCGAGCTGACCGGCCAACCCGATGACCATGCGCTCGGCAAGGGCTGGCTGCGCCGGGTCAACGAAGACGACCTGCCACAGATAGAAATCGCATTGGAGCAGAGTTTCACCGCCACCAAAGCGGCCTCGCTGGACGTGGAGTTCCGGGTACTGGATCTGTACGGGAAGTGGCGCTGGTTACGCGCACGCGGTGCCCGCATCGGCCACAGCCTGAGCAGTTGGGCCGGCGTGCTGGAGGACGTGGACGCGCGGCGGCAGGCGCAGGCTCGCATTGCCTACCTGGCCCAGCACGATCCGCTGACCGCATTGCCAAATCGCACCATGCTGTTCGAGAAGCTCGACCAGGCCTTGATCGCCGCCCGTCGTGGACACCACAGCGCCTTGTTGCTGCTCGACCTGGACCGCTTCAAGGACGTCAACGACAGCCTCGGCCACCCCACCGGCGACCGCCTGCTGCAGGAAGTCGCCCAGCGCATCCTCGGCTGCGTACGCGGCAATGACCTCGTCGCGCGACTGGGGGGCGACGAGTTTGCCATCCTGATGGCATCGGAAAGCCGCATGCCTGAGGCCGCCGCCACGCTGGCTGCGCGCTTGGTGGAAGAACTGGGCCGCAGTGTCGAACTGGAGAACCACCAGTTCGCCATCAGCACCAGCATCGGCATCGTCATGATCGACAACCATGCCAACGCCGCCGACACCTTGATGCGCAACGCCGATCTGGCCCTGTACCGGGCCAAGGACGAGGGTCGCAGCTGCTACCGTTTCTTCGAGGCGGAAATGGATACGCGCATGCAGCGCCGCCGGCAGCTGGAGACCGAACTGCGCGCGGCCCTGCAGCAACAGCAGTTTGAGCTGCACTACCAGCCGCTGGTGGACCTGCGCCTGCGCCAGGTCGCCGGTTTTGAAGCGCTGCTGCGCTGGAATCACCCGCAACGTGGCCTGCTCGAACCCAGTGAGTTCCTCGCCTTGGCTGAAGATATCGGCATGATGCTGCCGCTTGGCGCATGGGTGCTGCGCAAGGCCGCCCAGGATTCCAGCCAGTGGCCGGAGCAGATGAAGATCGCGGTGAACCTGTCGGTATCGCAGCTGGCCCAGCCCGATCTGGCGGAAGGCGTGGAGCAGGTATTGGCAGAAACCGGGCTGGCGCCGGCACGGCTGGAACTGGAGATCACCGAGAACGCACTGATCACCAACATCGAGGCCGCGTCTGCACAGCTGCTGCAACTGAAGAAGGCCGGCGTATCGATCGTGATGGACGACTTCGGCACCGGCTACTCCTCGCTCGGCTACCTGCGCGCGTTCCCGTTCGACAAGGTCAAGATCGACAAGTCCTTCGTCCGCGACCTGGGTGAACAAAGCCAGGGCAGCGCCATCATCGGCGCGGTATCGCACCTG
>QFOV01000297.1 GCA_003248565.1 Stenotrophomonas sp. | reverse complement strand
GCACGGCCGTCCAGCGAGGCGACGAACACCAGGTCCCAGGCCAGGCCGGTGTTGGCCGACTCGGCAGCCAGTGCAGCGAACGAGGCAATGTTCTGCGGCGCCTTGTCCACGCATAGCACCGGGCTCAGGGTGCCGCCTTCACCGCTGTCATGGCGCGCATGTTGATCAGCGGTTGGGGATTCAGGCAGGTCGGCTTTGACGAAGACGAACAACAGGCGTTGTGGCTCGGTCTGCTCCAGTGCGGCACGCAACAGGTCGTCGAAATCACTCAGCATCATGGTCGTTTTCACAAGGAGGAAGCCATCGAGTGGTCATGCTGCCACAGCTGGGTCAGGTCCGGCGGGGGGCCGGATTGATTTAAGTCATGCCATCGACGCAATGCCCCGCGTAGGCTGGCAACCTGTCAACAGAGGCGAGGGCATCCCGGCATGCCGGGCGAGCGTGCAAACGTGGAGTCAGAAGGTGAAACAGCCATGAGCCAACTCACCGACGGCTTCGGTCGCAGCTTTCCATACCTGCGTCTGTCGCTGACCGAGGCCTGCAACTTCCGTTGCAGCTATTGCCTGCCCGATGGTTACCAGGCCGATGGCCGCCCGCAGTTCCTGGCGGTGGATGAGATCGAGCGGCTGGTGCGGGGTTTTGCTGCGTTAGGCATGCACAAGATCCGCCTGACTGGCGGTGAGCCCAGCCTGCGCAAGGACCTGCCGCAGATCATCGCCACCGTGGCGAAGGTGCCGGGTGTCCGCAAGGTGGCCATCACCACCAACGGCTGCCTGCTGCCACGGCACCTGCCGGGCTGGCACCGCGCTGGCCTGACCGCGCTCAACGTCAGCATGGACAGTCTGCAGCGCGAGCGCTTCCACGCCATCACCGGCCACGACCGCCTGCCCGAGATCATGCAGGGCCTCAACCTGGCGCAGGCCCTGGGCCTGCAGTCGATCAAGCTCAATGCAGTATTGCTGCGTGGTCTCAACGATGACGAGCTGCCGGCATGGATGGAATTCCTGCGCGAGCGCCCGATCAGCGTGCGTTTCATCGAGCTGATGCGCACCGGCGACAACCGCGAGTATTACGAGCGCCATCACCTGCGTGCCGATGTGATCATCGAACAGCTGCTGGCTGCCGGTTGGAGTGAGCGCAAGCGCGCTGCCGATGCCGGCCCGGCGCGTGAGTTCAGCCATCCCGAGCATCGCGGCAGCGTTGGCATCATCGCCCCGTATTCAAAGGACTTCTGCAAAGGCTGCAACCGCCTGCGGGTCACCGCACGCGGCGACCTGCGCCTGTGCCTGTTCGGTGACTTCGGCGTGGCGCTGCGGCCGTTGCTGCAATCCGACGACGACCAGGACGCGCTGCTGGCGCGCATCACCACCCAGCTTGGGCTCAAGGCAGCCGGGCATGGATTGCATTTCGGCCAGACCGGGCTTACCCCGCATCTGGCCTCGATTGGAGGATGAAACAAGCAATGAGTGGGCAGATAAGTGCGGCATTCCACATGGCCGATGTACGCGACAAACGCATCACCCGTCGCCGCGCGGTGGCGGTCGGTGAGCTGATCGCCGGGCCGATCGCCTACCCGTTGATCGTCGAGCGGCGCCTGCCCAAGGGCGACGCGCTGGTGATGGCTGAGATTGCCGGCCTGCAAGGGGCCAAGATGGCCTCGGCATTGATGCCGATGTGCCATCCGTTGCCGTTGGAGCTGGTGCGTGTCTATTGCGCGCTGGTGCCGGAACGGCAGGCGATCCGGGTCTGGTGCGAGTGCGCCAGCGAAGCGCGCACCGGCGTGGAGATGGAGGCCCTGGCCGGCGTCAATGCAGCCCTGCTGACCTTGTACGACCTGAGCAAGCCGGTCGAGCCGGCACTGGAAATCAGTGGTATCCGCCTGCTGTTCAAGGAAGGCGGCAAGAGTGGCGTGTGGACGCACCCGCAAGGCATGGATGCGGGAGAACTTGAACGTTTCCGGCCGCGTCCGCCCAAGACCTTGGGCGCGGCGCGCTGCGCGGTGATCACCCTAAGTGACCGCGCCAGCCGTGGCGACTACATCGACGAATCAGGACCAGTGCTGGTCAAGGGCTTGCAGGCCTTGGGCGGTGAGGTGGTCAGCAATGAAATATTGGCCGACGGCATCGAACCGCTGGTCGCGCGTCTGCGCGCGCTGGCTGCCGATGGTGTGCGCCTCTGCCTGTGCACTGGCGGCACTGGCTTGAGCCCGCGTGATCTGACGCCCGAGGCCTTGCAGGCATCGGGTGGACGCCCGGTGCCCGGACTGGCACAGATGCTGCGCGGGCTCAGTGCCCAGCACACACCAATGGCCTGGTTGAGCCGCACTGAAGTCGTGCAACCTGGTCATCGCCCTGCCAGGCAGCCCACGTGCCGCCGCGCAATGCATGAATATCCTCACCCCTGTGCTCGGCCATGCCTTGGCGATGATGGATGGGGGCTCGCACGCATGATCAGTTATGCGCAGGCGCTGCAGCAGTTACTGATGGCTGCACCGGCAGCGCGCAGCGAACAGGTGCCCATCGATACTGCCGCCGACCGGATACTGGCTGCACCGGTAAACAGCGCGCAGGACCTGCCGCCGTTCGACAACGCCGCGATGGATGGCTTCGCGCTGTGCGCGAACGGGCAACCGGTGCCAGCGGGTACCGTACTGCAGGTGCAGGGTTGGCAGGCTGCAGGCGATACCGCTGCTGCGGACGGTGATTCCGCGCAGGCCTGGGAAATCATGACCGGCGCACGCATGCCGTCCGGGTTGGACAGCGTCGTGCCGATTGAACAGGTCGAGGTGCTGGAGGCCGTGGATGGCCGTCCCACCCGCGTGCGCCTGCAGGCAACGGTAAAGCCCGGTCAGCACGTTCGCCTGCGCGGTCAGGACGTGGAATTGGGCGAAACCGTGCTGGCTGCGGGAGCGCTGCTGGACGTCAATGCGATGACCTTGCTGCATGCACTCGGCGTTGCCAGCGTGCAGGTACAGCATCAGCCGCAGGTTGCGGTGATCAGTACCGGCAAGGAGCTGATCAGCGATGCGACCGCGGAACTACAGTCTGGACAGATACGCGACAGCAATCGCCCGTTCCTGGTCAGTCGTCTGCAAGCCGCAGGCGCCGATGTCGTCTGGAATGGCGTGGTCAGCGATGACGTGGACGCCTTCAATGTAGCGCTGGATGCGGCCTTGGCCGCCGGTGCGCGCGTGGTGTTGAGCACCGGCGCGGTGTCGCAGGGGCGCTACGATTTCATTCCCGATGCGTTGCGTGCACGCGGTGCCGAGATCATCTTCCACAAGGTCGCGATCCGCCCGGGCAAGCCGCTGCTGTTCGCGCGATTGGCTGATGGCACGCTCTACTTCGGTCTGCCAGGTAATCCTATTTCTGCAGCGGTTGGGCTGCGGTTCTTCGTTGAGCCGGTATTGCGAAAGATGCTGGGCCTGGCCGAAGAGGCCGTTCTGCAGTTGCCACTGCAGGCCGATGTACGCAAGCCACCGGGCCTGCGTTTCCATGCACGCGCACGCGTGCAGGCCGATGCCAGCGGGCAGTTGCGAGTGAGCGTGCTGGCCGGGCAGGAATCATTCCGCCTCAAGACCATGCTGCGCGCCAATGCGTGGGTGGTGCTGGAAGGCGAGGGTGATCTGGCCAGTGCCGGCAGTCTGGTGCGTGTACAGGGTTGGGGCCACCGCGAGCCGGTGCAGCTCAGCCCGCAGGAGATGTCATGAAAGAGATAGTGGTGCAGCTGTTTGGTGCGTTCTCCGAGCTGGACCCACAGCGCGAGATCCGCGTGCCGGTCGAGGGCGGGCAGGTCATCGACCTGCGCAGGGCGATGCGCGCATTGCTGCAGCAGCGCTTCCCGCAGTTCCGTGCCGGCCTGGTCGACTACTCGGCATTTGCCGATGAACAACGCGTATTGCGTGATAACGACGCGCTGCCCGGCGATGGCCGCGTTGCCATCCTGCCGCCAGTAAGCGGAGGCTGAAATGACTTTCGAAAGTGTATGGAGAGTGGTGGACCGTGCCGATGCGGCGATTGATCCAGCGGAAGGTATCGCCGCTGTGTCCGATCCGGGCTTTGGCGGCATCGATGTCTTCATCGGCAAGGTGCGTGATCTGAACCAGGGCAGGCCGGTGCTGGGGATCACCTATGACTTGTTCGAGCCGCTGGTCATCAACGAATTCCAACGGCAGATTGCCGAAATAAGTGCCAGCTTCGGCCCCCGCATCAAGCTCTATGTGGCCCATGCAAAAGGCCGGTTGGCGGTAGGGGATGTCGCCGTGGTGGTCGCCGCTGGCAGCCCGCATCGTGATGAGGCCTTCCGTGCCTGCCGGCAGTTGATCGAGGGGGTGAAGCACCGCTCGCCGATCTGGAAGCAGGAGCATTACCAGGACGGCGACAGCGAGTGGAGTGAGGGCTGCAGCCTGTGCCAACCCGACACCGAGCACGCGTATATCGACGGGCATGTCCACGACCACTCGCATTGAGCCGGCGCCGGTCGCCGGCATTGTGCTGGCCGGCGGGCTTTCCAGCCGCATGGGTCAGGACAAGGCCTTGCTGCGTTGGCGCGGGAGCACGCTGCTCGAACACAGTTGTGCGCTGCTGCGCGCGCTTGGTGCCCAGCCTGTGAAGGTGAGCGGCGACTACCCGGGCTTTGACTCGGTGCCCGATGCGGTGCCGCGTTGCGGCCCGCTGGGTGGCCTTTACAGCGTGGTGCAAACCCTGGCCGATGGACCGGCATGGGTGATGCCGGTCGATATGCCGCTGCTGGACGTGACATTGCTGCGACAGCTGCGTGATGCCGGTGCGTCTTGTGTGACGTATTCAGGGGAGCCGGTGCCGATGTACTTGAACATCGACGGCACTTGCCGCAGTCTGCTGTTTGAAATGGTCACGGGTACAGACGGGCCACGCTCGCTACGGATGTTCGAACGCCGCCTCGGCGCCCTCGAACTGCCGCTGCCAGCCGGTGCCGAAGCCCGCCTTGTGAACTGCAATACCCCCCGCCAATGGGAGGAAGTTGCGTCATGAAAGTCCAGATCCAGTCGCAGTCGCTACGGCTGCGGATTGATGAAAGCGAGCTGGCACGCCTGCTCGCTGGCGAGGTGCTGGAGAACCAGACCTGGCTTGGCACGCCCGGAGCCCTGTCGCAGCGCTTGCAGCTGCACGACACGGCGGAAGCGCTGCTGGATGGCGATACCCACGCATTGATGATCACGCTGCCGCGTGAAGACGTGTTGGCGCTGCAGGCACGTCTGCCGTGCCGTGATGGTTTGAGTTTCATGCTGCCAACGCAGGCACGGCCACTGCAACTTCAGTTCGATGTGGATGTGCGTGACAGCGTGCGCCAACGCGGCGTGCAACGCCGCAATTCGTCCGATGCCGTAAGCATCAGTTGATATTTGTCAGGTAGGTGGCGCGAGAGCGCCGTTGTATTGATCAAGATCAAGACTGCCCCAGGGGGCGCCGGGCCTAATGACGCCGTGGCGACTGGGCAAGCAACCGCACAGCAAGCCAGCGCCGTACCACACAGCCTTGGAGCGATGCATGAGTGCCAGTCGCGATGTCGTAAAGCAAAGCAATGCCGGCCCCGGTCGCGTCATCAGCGATTGGAAGCCCGAGGATTCCGATTACTGGGAACGCACAGGCAAGAAGGTCGCCACCCGCAACCTGGTGATATCGATTCCGTCGTTGCTGCTGGCGTTCTCGGTATGGGTGCTGTTCTCGGCAGTGACCATCAGCCTGCCCAAGATCGGTTTCGCCTTCACCACTGACCAGCTGTTCTGGCTGGTGGCCCTGCCCAGTCTGTCCGGCGCGACGCTGCGCATCTTCTACTCCTTCGTCATCCCGATCTTCGGCGGCCGCCGCTGGACCGCGTTGTCGACCGCATCCTTGCTGTTGCCAACCTTGTGGCTGGGCTTCGCGGTGCAGAACCCGGCCACGCCGTACTGGGTGTTCGTGTTGATCGCCATCCTGTGTGGCTTCGGCGGCGCGAATTTTTCGTCGTCGATGTCCAACATCTCGTTCTTCTATCCCAAGCAGCGCCAGGGCATGGCGCTGGGTTTGAATGCAGGGCTGGGCAATGTCGGCGTATCGGTATCGCAGGCGGTGGTGCCGCTGGTGATCAGCGTTGGCGTGTTTGGCGCCATGGGCGGCGCACCGCAGGCAGTGGCCGACGGCGGCGCCCCCTTGTTCGTGCAGAACGCCGGTTTCATCTGGGTGCCGTTCATCGCCTTCTTCGCGATCGCTGCCTGGTTCGGCATGAATGACCTGACCAGTGCCCGCTCCTCGTTCTCCGAGCAGGCGGTGATCTTCCGCCGCAAGCACAACTGGCTGATGTGCTGGTTGTACATCGGCACCTTCGGTTCCTATATCGGCTT
>QFOV01000296.1 GCA_003248565.1 Stenotrophomonas sp. | reverse complement strand
CCCGGAACGTGCCTTCGACTTCGGCCAGCTGCCGAACGCCGGCATCGGCCTGGCCCGCCTGGAAATGATCATCGCCAGCCACATCGGCATCCACCCGAATGCACTGCTGGAATACGACCGCCAGGACGCTGCCACCAAGAAGAAGATCGACGAGAAGATTGCCGGCTACAAGGACCCGGTGAGCTTCTATGTTGACCGTCTGGCCGAGGGCATCGCCACCCTGACCGCGTCGGTCGCACCGAACCCGGTGATCGTGCGTCTGTCGGACTTCAAGTCCAACGAGTACGCCAACCTGATCGGCGGCAACAACTACGAACCGCACGAAGAGAACCCGATGATCGGCTTCCGCGGCGCCAGCCGCTACGTCGACCCGAGCTTCTCCAAGGCCTTCGCGCTGGAGTGCCAGGCCGTGTTGCGCGTGCGCAACGAGATGGGCCTGGAGAACCTGTGGGTGATGATCCCGTTCGTCCGCACCCTGGAAGAAGGCCGCAAGGTGGTGGAAGTGCTCGCCGCCAATGGCCTGAAGCAGGGCGAGAACGGCCTGAAGATCATCATGATGTGCGAAGTGCCGTCCAACGCGCTGCTGGCCGATGAATTCCTCGAGATCTTCGACGGCTTCTCGATCGGCTCCAACGACCTCACCCAGCTGACCCTCGGCCTGGACCGTGACTCCTCGATCGTCGCGCATCTGTTCGACGAGCGTAACCTCGCGGTCAAGAAGCTGCTGTCGATGGCCATCAAGAGTGCACGCGCCAAGGGCAAGTACGTCGGCATCTGCGGCCAGGGCCCGTCCGATCACCCGGATCTGGCCGAGTGGCTGATGCAGGAAGGCATCGAGTCGGTGTCGCTGAACCCGGACACCGTGGTCGACACCTGGCTGCGCCTGGCCAAACTGAAAGCCAATAGCTGATCTGGCTGTTGATGCATGAAAGCAAAGCCCCGCCTTGGCGGGGTTTTGTTTGCCTGTGAGGTGGCGCTGGTTTTGGCCTTTTTGTGGGAGCGGCGTAAGCCGCGAGGCTCGCAGCTCCCGACAACCCCCCAAAAGCCCACCCCTCCCCAACCCTCCCCTTGGCTACGCCAAAGGGAGGGAGCAGAGCCGCGAGGCTCGGAGCTCCCGACAACCCCAAAAGCCAACCCCTCCCCAACCCTCCCCTTGGCTACGCCAAAGGGAGGGGGGAGATCTGTAGGAGCGGCGTCAGCTCCTAAGCCACGGATCAGTCAGGTCGCAGGTGTGTTGGTAATTTCAGCATTGCCAGCTTCGCGGTTTACACCGCTCCCACAAACAAACACCAGCTGCTCACACCAACTCCGCCGCCGCTGCCACCACATCAGCATCACCCGGCAGCACCAGCAATGCCGCCCCCGCCAGCGGTATATAGGTATCCACACCGGTCACCCGGCGCAGCGGTACCTGCCCATGGCCGGCTTCGGCCAGGGCGGTGATCACACCCTCGCCCACACCGGCACTCTGGCGACCTTCGTCGAGCACGATGATGCGCTTCGCGCCCTTGGCCTGCCCGGCGATATAGCCGGCATTGAGCGGCACCAACCAGCGCAGATCGACCACCCGTACCTTCCAGCCGTGCTGCTGCTCGATGGTCCTGGCAGCGCGCAGCGCCATTGGTACGCCGTTGCCGTAGCTGATGATCAGCAGGTCATCATTGCCTTCGCCGTAAACCCTGCCCTCGCCAAGCGTCAGCGCCTGATCTGGCGCCGGATACGGGAACAGCCATTGGCCATCGCCAGCGGCATGCAGATCCTTGGTCATGTACAGCGCGATCGGCTCCAGGAACACGCAAACCCGCCCGTCGACCTTGGCCAGGGCCGCAAGCGTGCGCAGCATTGCCGCGGCGTCATCGCCGCGCGATGGGCAACCAACCACCAGTCCCGGGATGTCGCGGATGGCAGCGATCGAGTTGTCGTTGTGGAAGTGCCCGCCAAAGCCTTTTTGATAGCCCAGCCCGGCGATGCGAATCAGCATCGGGTTGCGGTACTGATCATTGGAGAAGAACTGCAGCGAGCAGGCCTCGCCGCGCACCTGGTCGGCGGCGTTGTGCAGATAGGCCAGGTACTGGATTTCCGGCAGTGGCAGCATGCCCATGTTGGCGAAGCCCTGGGCCATGCCCAGGATCATGGTTTCGTCGAGCAGGGTATTGAACACCCGACGCGGGCCGAATGCCTTCTGCAGTCCCTTGGTGACGGTGTAGACGCCGCCCTTCTGCGCCACGTCCTCACCGAACAGCAAAGTCTCCGGATACTTGGCGAACAGATCGTGCAGCGCCTGGTTGATCTGCACTGCCAGATGCTTGGCCGGCTGGTTCTCCGGCAAGCCAGCTTCGCTGCCGAACACCTGCAGGCGTCGTTCGCTGTAATCGGCGCGCGCCGCCTCGGCCTGCACCTTGTCCGGCGTATACGGCGCCAGCGGCGCGATCACGTCCTGCAGCGCGGTCAGGCGTGGGCGTTTGTCGGCATCTTCGGCGGCAGCGAAACAGCGCTGGCGGGTGTGTTCGTACAAGGCCAGCACTTCGACCTTGTCCATCAGCCCAGATTCCACCGCAACCTGTGCCGAACGCAGCAGCGGATCACCCGCTTCAACCGCACACAGCTCCTCCAGCGCCCGCCACTCGATCTCGAAGTCGGTACCGGCATGGCCCATCAGACGGGTGGTGCGCAAGTGCAGGAAAGTTGGCCGCCGCGTGCGCCGGCAATGCTCGACCGCACGCTCCACGTCGGCGTAACCGTTGACCAGATCCAGGCCATCGGCATGGAAATAATCCAGCCCTGGGCGATGCCGGAAGCTCTCGGCGATCCAGCCTTCCGGGGTCTTCACCGAGATGCCGATGCCATTGTCCTCGCAGACGAACAGCACGGGCGCCGGCAGCTTCTGGAAGCTGCTCCAGGCAGCCGCATTGAACGCGGTCTGCGCGGTGGCGTGATTGGCCGAGGCATCGCCGAACGAACAGATGGTGATGCTGTCATCGGGAATCGGCAGGCCCTGTCCCAGCCGCTTGCCGGCTTCGATCGCCATCGCCGTGCCCAGCGCCTTGGGCAGGTGCGAAGCGATGGTCGAGGTCTGTGGCAGCACCCACAAGGGTTTACTGCCCCACACCTTGTGGCGGCCGCCGCTGGCCGGGTCGTCCTTGCTCGCCGCAAACGACAGTGCCGAATCCATCACCGGGTCCATGCCGGGCAGCTTGCGGAAGCGCTCGGCCATGAAGCCGCCGGAACGGTAATGCAGGAAGGCCGGATCGGTGTGCCGGGCGGCGCGCGCCACCATCGCATTGCCTTCGTGGCCGGAGGAGCCAATCGTGTAGAAGACCTTGTTCTGCACGCGCAGCACGCGCGCCATCAGGTCCAGATGGCGACTGATCAACTGCGACTCGAACAACTCACGGAAGCTCTGCGCATCCAGCGTGCTGCCTGGCAGTATGGGTGCGGCCGGTTGCGGCCCTTGTTGCGGACCAGGCGGCAGCGCGCCGACGAATTCGATGAAATTGGTGTCGCAGATCTCAGCGCGATTCAAGCCCTTCATGCGGGCCGGGATGGGATTCGGTACACGAGCAAACATGCAGACAGACTCCACAGCAAACAGGTGAGACAACGGAATCAAGCATCAACAAGGAACGCTCAGCCAGCCAGTATCGGCATGAAGCCGGGCTGGGCCTGCACCGCCCGCAACCAGCGCTGGATTGCCGGGTACGAGGACAGGCCAATGCCGCCATCCTCGGCGACAGCGGTATACGCAAACAGCGCGATATCGGCCACACCGTAGTCGGAGCCGGTAAACCACGAATTGCCCTGCAGGTGGTGCTCCATCACTGCCAGCGCATCATGGCCACGCTCGCGCAGGCGCGGCAGTTCAGCGCGGCGCAGCGAATCGGCTGGCGTCCAGATGCTGATGAAGCGCGCGACAGCGATATAGGGCTCATGGCTGTACTGCTCGAAGAACATCCACGACAAGGCCTGCGCCCGCTGCCATCCATCACTTGGCAGATACGGCGTGCCTTCGGCCAGCCAGAACAGGATGGCATTGGAT
>QFOV01000295.1 GCA_003248565.1 Stenotrophomonas sp. | reverse complement strand
TCAACGCAGGAAGATCCGATGTCGCAGCAGGAAAGCTGTCGTGTTCTGGTGTTGGGCGGTTACGGTCATTTCGGCGCGCGCATCGTGCGTGCGCTTGCGATCACGCCAGGCATCAAGGTCATCGCTGCGGGCCGCAACCCAGCGCAGGCTGCGGCGCATCTACCCGGTGTGGATCTGGCGGCAATCGAACTATGTCGATTGGATACCGCCGCCGCTGATTTCGAAGCAAAGCTGGCGGAAACGCGAGCGGCACTGGTCATCCACACTGCCGGTCCTTTCCAAGGCCAAGGCTACGATGTGGCACAGGCCTGTCTACGTGCCAGCATGCACTACATCGATCTGGCCGACGGTCGCGATTTCGTCGCGGATTTCCCGCAGCAACTGCAGACCTTGGCCGAGCAGGCACAGCGCAGCGCGATCAGCGGCGCCAGCACCTTGCCGGCGCTGTCCAGTGCGGTCGTGGATGCACTCGCCCCGCAGTTCGATCAGCTGCACAGCATCGACATGGTGATCGCACCCGCACAGGCCACGCCGCTGGGCATGGCCACGGTGCGCGCGGTGCTGTCGTATTGCGGCAAGCCGTTCGAGTGCTGGGTGGATGGCCGCTGGCAGACGGTGATCGGCTGGGCCGATCCGCAGCCGGTGCGCTTCGCCCGCATCGGTCCGCGCCTGGCTTCGCCCTGCGATGTGCCGGACCACACGCTGCTGGTGCAGCGCTATCCGGGCGTGGCGACCGTGCGCTTCCGCGCGGCGCTGGAGTTGCCGTTCCTGTCGCGCTGCCTGGCTGCGATGGCCTGGCTTCGCCGCATTGGCCTGCCTTTGCCGATGGAAGCGCTGGCCGGCGTATTCGCCCGCGCCGGTCGCTGGTTCGACCGCTTTGGCACTGATCTTGGCGGCATGCGCATCACCTTGCGTGGTCAGCGCGGCGGCCTGCAGCACGCCGTGCATTGGGATTTGACCGCTCCAATGCTGCACGGCCCGGAGATTCCCACCTTCGCCGCCGTGCTGCTGGCGCGCCGGTTGGCGCGTGGCGAGGCCTTGCCGATCGGTGCCCATGCCTGTCTCGGCCTATTGAGCCTTGCCGAGTTTGAAAGCGAGTTCGCGCGCTGGCAGATCGACAGCGCTGTCAGCTGAATCATTCAGCTCGACAGCGGGCGGGGTGCCATCCGGGCTATTGACTACAAATGTAGGCAGATCTACCGTGACGACAAATGTAGTCACGGAGACGGCCATGCGCCGCAAGACCATCGGGGACCAGGAACTGGCCCTGTTGCAGTACATCGGAGAGAACGAACCCACCAGCGTCGGCGAGGTTGCCGCACGCTTCGGTGAGGCCCGCGGACTGGCCCGCTCCACCGTGCTGACGATGATGGAGCGCCTGCGCACCAAAGGTTACCTGCAGCGCGAGCAGGACGAGGGCGTGTACCGCTACAGCTCCACCGCCGAACAGCAGGACGTGGTCAACGGCGCGGTGGGCAGCTTCGTCGAGAAGACCCTGCAGGGTTCGATCTCGCCGTTCGTGGCGTGGATGTCGGAGAAGGCCGAGGTCAGCGACAACGAACTGGCCGAACTGGAAGCGCTGGTCAGCAAGCTGCAGTCGCAGCGCCGGGAGGATTGAGCCATGTCGATGACGCTTGAGTTGTTGGGCAGCCGCTTGTTGGCAACCAGCGTGCAGACCGCGCTGTTGGCTGGTCTGGTGTGGTTGCTGTGCCGTTACGTGCGGCGCCTGCCGGCCAGCACCCAATGTGCGCTGTGGTGGCTGGTGGCCGTGCAGGCCGTGGTTGGCCTGTTCTGGGCGTCACCGCTGGAGCTGCCATTGCTACCTGCCGTCGATGCTGCACCGATGGTGGCGCAGGCTGCAGTAACCGCTGCACCGGTGACTACCGCGCCGCTCATCGTGATGCAGCCCTTGCCGGCGGACAGCAGTTGGTCATGGAGCCTGGTGCTGATGGCGATGTGGGCTGCTGGCGTACTGGTGATGGCATTGCGCACCGCGCTGGCGTATCGCGCCAGTCGTGCCCTGCTGCGTGCCGCGCAGCCCTGCCACGATCACAAACTCAACGCCGCGCTTGCGCTTGCCGCCGATGCGCATGGCCTGCGCCGCGCACCGCGCTTGATGCTCAGCACTGCGATCGACTCGCCGCAGCTGATTGGCCCATGGCGTCCGGTGCTGCTGCTGCCGGCGCGCGGCCTGCAGCGCATGGGTGACGACCAGCTGGACATGGCGCTGACCCACGAACTGGTGCATCTGCAACGCCATGACCTGTGGCTGGGATTGGTGCCTGCAGTTGCCCAGCACCTGTTCTTCTTCCACCCGGTGGTGCACCTGGCCGCCCGCGAATACGGCATTGCCCGTGAAGCCGCGGTGGATGCCGCGGTGGTCGCCGGTGACCGGCACTGCCGCCAACACTACGGACGCCTGCTGTTGCAGTTGGGCGTTGCTCCCCGGCCGGGCGCTGGTTTGGCCAGCGCGTCGCCGACCTTCCTCAGCCTCAAGCGGAGATTGCTCATGTTGCAGGACACCTCTTCCTTCCCGCGCGTCGGTGCGGCCTTGATCATTGCCGCCGTCGCCCTGGTCGGTGTGGCACCGTTGCGGCTGGTGGCGATGCCGGCACCGCCAGCGCCGCCGGCACCGCCAGCGCCTGTGGCAGCGCCCGTCGCCCCGGTTGCGCCAACTGCACCGGTTGCACGTTCGGTGTCGCGCACGGTGGTTGCTGGTGCTGCGGTACCCGCCGCCCCGCCTGCCCCGCCCGCTCCGCCCGCTCCGCCCGCGCTGGTCGTACCACCCGCCCCGCCTGCCGCCCCGCCCGCACCCGCTGAACCATTGCGTACGCAAGGCGTGATCCACCTTTCCAGCAACCAGAACGCCGATGGTTATGTATTGATCAAGGGCAACCACAACGTCATGAATGGCAGCGTCGCCGACCTGCGGGAAGCCAAGCAACTGGACGACGGCAAGGGCGTGCTGCTGGTGCGTCGTGATGGCAAGCGCTATGTGGTGCGCGATGCGGCAACCTTGTCGCGCTTCCAGGGGCTGTATGCCGAAAGCGTGCGTCTGGGTGATGCGCAGGGCCGCCTGGGTGACCGGCAGGGAGCCTTGGGCGACCGCCAGGGGCAGATCGGTGAGCGCATGGGCGAGATCGGCGCACGGATTGGTGAGCTGGCGAGTGAGCAGGCGGAGTTGGCACTGAGTTCGGGTGAACGCAGCGATGCACAGCGGCGCGCATACGAAGCAGCGCGTCGCAAGCTGGAACAGGCCCGCGAGGAAATGGACAACCCGGCGATGCGTGCGGAGATGGAAAGCCTGGCTGCGCAGCAGAGGGAATTGGGCAAGCAGCAGGCCGAGCTGGGCCGACAGCAGGCAGCAGCCAGCGCCAAGGCCAATCGTGATGCCGAACAGATGATCCGCGAAGCGATCAGCAGTGGGATTGCGCAGCCGCTTGGTGGTTGATGTTCCGGGAGGGTTTGCTGGGGCTTGGTTTTAGAGCTCAAGCAGAAGCACCCCTCCCCAACCCTCCCCTTCGCTTTCAGCGAAAGGGAGGGGGCCAAGCTCTGCTCCCTCCCTTTGGCGCAGCCTAGGGGAGGGCTGGGGAGGGGTAAGCTCTTCAAACAGAATCTGACGAGCAACTGAAACTCAGCCCTCAGCCCTCAGCCTCCAACGCCAGTTCCGCCCGCTCATCCGCTTCCGCCTGTACCAGGCGCAGGAACAACAGCGCCAAAGTCACCACGTCCTGATGGTTGTGCTCGCCAACACGGCGCAGGTTGCGCGCGCTGCCGCCGCGTAGATAACTCAACCACGCTGCAGGCGCTTCCGAACCCGGCAGGTCATCCTCGCGGGCGATCAGCAGCAACTGCCGCTCGATGGTCGCAAGCCGGCAGTTCTCCCAGGTACCGCGATAGCGACGGCGGGTCGGGAACAGCAGGTCCACGTGATCCAAAGCGGAAATCGGATCACCGCGCCGCGCCAGCCGGTAACGCGTTTTCAACAACGGCGCGTCATAGCAGCGACCGTTGTAACTGGAAAGCACGGTGCTTGGT
>QFOV01000005.1 GCA_003248565.1 Stenotrophomonas sp. | reverse complement strand
CTGCGCGCCGCTTCCAGCAAGCCCGCCGCCTGGGTCATGAACAAGGCGCGGGTCGTCAGGTACACATAGGGATAGAGCACGAAGCCGAGCAGCACGATGCAGCCAAGCAGATGACGGATATCCGGCAGGCGGAACTGACGGGGACTGTCATAGCCCAGCAGGTCGCGGATCAGCCCCTGCACCGGGCCAAGCGGATGCAGCACGTCCAGATAGGCGAAGGCGGCGATATACGTTGGCACTGCCAAGGGCAGCAGCAACGCCCAAGCCAGCATTTTGTGCCCGGGAAACGCAAACGCCGTCACCAGCCACGCGCTGCCCGTACCCAGCACTACGACCAATACGCCGACGCCCAGCAACAACAGGCCGGTATTGAGCAGCGCGGTCGGCAGCACATTGGCCGATAGATGCGCCCACAGCCCGGCACTGCCATCGCTCGCCGCCCACGCCAAACCCAGCACCGGCGCCAACATCAGCACCGCCACCGATACCGCGCCCAGCAGCCAGGGATTCCATCGCCACGTCATCAAGCACTATCCATCGCGAAACAACGGGCCGGCACCGCAAGCACGGCGTCGGCACGCAGGAACAGCCAAGGTCAGTTATCGAAACCCACCTTGTCCACCAACTCACTGGCCAGCTTGCGGTTGGCAACCACTTCGGCCAAGGGCAGCGGGTCCACCTTCATCGGGCCGAAGCTGGCTACGACCGGGTCAAGCGCAACACCCGGCTTCACCGGGTATTCGTAGTTGGCGCGCGCGTACAGGCTCTGCGAGCTGTCGCTGACCAGGTATTCCAGCAGCTTCACCGCGTTGTCATGATTGGGCGCATGACGGGCGACGGCGGCGCCGGAGATATTGACGTGGGTGCCGGTATCGGCAGCACTGGCAAACACCGGCCGCACCACCTGGATGGCATCGCCCCAGCTGCGTTGCTCGGAGCCTTCCTCGGCGTTCTTCATGCGGCCCACGTAATACGCGTTGGCCACACCGATATCGCAGATGCCGGCAAGAATGTCGCGTGCAACATCGCGATCACCACCGGCAGCCTTGCGTGCAAGGTTGGCCTTGACCCCGCGCAGCCAGGCTTCGGTCTTCTCCGCGCCGTCATGCGCGATCATCGCCGCGAACAGACTGGTGTTGTAAGGATGCTGGCCGGAACGGATGCATACCCGGCCCTTCCACTTGGGATCGGCCAGATCTTCATAAGTGAAGCCGGTCAGGTCGAGATCCTTGTCGGCATAGACCACGCGGTCGCGCAGCGACAGCGCGAACCACTGCCCTTCCGGCGAGCGCAAGTGCGCAGGGATGGCCGCTTCCAGCACCGGCGACTTCACCGCCTGGGTGTGGCCAGCTTCAACCACGTCGAGCAGGCGACCGGTATCCACCGTCATCAGCACGTCGGCCGGTGAACGCTCGCCTTCGGCAGCCAGACGCTCGGTCAAGCCGTCCTTGAGCAGCACCGTATTGACCTTGATGCCGGTGTCCGCGGTGAATGCGTCCAACAGCGGCTGCACCAGGGCGGGTTCGCGCGTGGTGTAGAGGTTGACCTCACCCGCAGTGGTGCCTGCTTGCGATGCGGCGGCAGGTGCGGGAGCGTCACCGCTCTTGGCGCAGGCGCCAAGCAGGACGAGGGAACACAAGGCAGCCAGATGGCCGGCGGCACGCTTCGGATGACGCATGATTTACTCCGGAAGTGGTCGTCGGTCCCGGCCACGATGGCCGGACACGGATCAAATGAGAACTTATCTCATTTGATCCATCCGTGCACTACGTCAAACCGCCGCACCTTCCGCAGCCGGGAACAGCAGCATCGCATCGCCATAGCTGAAGAAGCGGTACTTCTGGGCGATAGCGTGCGCATAGGCCTGGAAAACACGCTCCTTGCCCGCGAACGCGCTGATCATCATCAGCAGGGTGCTTTCCGGCAGGTGGAAATTGGTGACCATCGCATCGACGCTGCGGATGCGGTAACCCGGAGTGATGAAGATCTGGGTCTCTCCGGCGTAGGGATGCAGTTCGCCTTCGCGCATCGCACTCTCAAGCGCTCGCACCACGGTGGTACCGACACCGATCACCCGGCCACCGGCAGCACGGGTGCGTCGCACCTGCTCGACCAGCTCAGCGCCGACATTGAGCCATTCGCGGTGCATCACGTGCTGCGACAGATCATCCACGCGCACCGGCTGGAAGGTGCCGGCGCCGACATGCAGGGTGATGTGGCCGAACTGCACGCCGCGTTCGCGCAGCTGCGCCAGCAACGCTTCGTCGAAGTGCAGGCCGGCGGTCGGCGCAGCCACGGCACCGACCTGCTTGGCGAACACCGTCTGGTAGCGCTCGCGATCATCCACGCCGGGCTCACGGTGGATGTAGGGCGGCAGCGGCAGGCGGCCTTCGTGCACCAGCCAGGATTCCAGCGATTCTGGAACATCAAAGCGCAGCACATAGAACTCGCCGTCGCGGCCAAGCACCTCGGCTTCGCCGCCGGCATCAAGCTGAATGCAGCTGCCGGGCTTGGGCGACTTGCTGGCACCGATCTGCGCGCGCGCCTGCTGGCCACCGAGCAGACGCTCGATCAGGATCTCGACGCGGCCACCACTGGCTTTCTGCCCGAACAGGCGTGCCGGAATGACGCGGGTATCGTTGAACACCAGCAGGTCACCAGGCTGCAGCAATCCGGCCAGATCACGCACCTGACGGTCGTCGAACGGCGCCGGCGCCGGCGGAACCAGCAGCAGGCGGCTGGCCGAACGTTCGGCCAAGGGAGCCTGGGCGATCAATTCCTCAGGCAGGTCATAGGTGAAATCGGACTTCTTCAAGGCCGGAACTTCGTGCGGGGAGCCGACTATTGTAGCTCTCAGGGGAGGAAGAGCTGGTTTCTGGGCTTGGGCCTGGGTTCGGGCCTTGGCCTTGGCTTCGCTTCATGCCGTCATTCCCGCGAAGGCGGGAATAACGGCTCTAGAGCAAGGGCAAAGCAAACCCAAAGCAACGCTGCCAGCTACCTCACCGCTCAAATTTGGTAGAAAGAATGATCGCGCTGTTGGTCCGCTCCACCCCATCCACCGCACCGATGGCGTCGGTCACCACATCCATCTCGCTGACCCCACCCACCACCACCATCGCGATCAGGTCGTGATTGCCGCTTACCGAATGCAGCGAGCGCACCTCGGTGATGTCACGCAGCGCCTTGACCACGGCCGGCATCTTCTTCGGCAGCACGGTGATCAGCACGTGCGCACGCACCTGGCCCTGCTCGTAGTCCTCATGGGTGCGCACCGTGTAGCCGGCAATCACTCCCAACTGCTCGAGCCGGTCGATCCGGCTCTGCACCGTGGTCCGTGACAGGCCTAGCCGGCGGGCGATCTGCGCGGTGGAGGCGCGCGCGTCCTCGCGCAACACGGACAACAGGCGTTCGTCGGCGGGAGAAATATTCACATTGCAAACCAGTTTCGTCGATTCGCCGAAATTACCCGAAAATCTGTCGAGATCATAGCTGCCATATGTCCAGAATCTCCACATAATGGGTATATACAAGAAACTTCTGGAGATGAGCATGACCGTACTCGGCCCCCTCGCCCCGCTTCGCGCGCACGCCGGCAGCCGCCTGACCCAAGGCCTGGACGACGCCAGCGTTGAACGCCTGGCCGTCGCTCACCCGGACCTGGCAGGCGCCATCGCCGCTGCCGCCAGCGAATACGCCCGCATCAAGGACGAAGCTGCCGACCTGCTGGATCTGGACGAGCACGACCAGATCGCCGCCATGCAGGCCGGCTTCGTCAATTTCTACGCCGACGACGCCGTCGTCCCGTACATCGCCCTGGCCGCCTGCGGCCCGTGGGTGGTCTCGCTCAAGGGCGCCGTGCTGTATGACGCTGGCGGCTACGGCATGCTCGGCTTCGGCCACACCCCGGCCGACGTGATGGCCGCTGCAGCCAAGCCGCAGGTGATGGCCAACATCATGACCCCGAGCCTGGCCCAGCGCCGCTTCGTGCAGGCCATGCAGAAAGAGATCGGCCACAGCCGCGGCAGCTGTCCGTTCTCGCACTTCATGTGCTTGAACTCCGGCTCCGAGGCCGTTGGCCTGGCCGCCCGTATTGCCGACATCAACGCCAAGCTGCAGACCGATCCGGGTGCACCGCATGCCGGCGCCACCATCAAGCGGGTGGTGATCAAGGGCAGCTTCCACGGCCGCACCGACCGCCCGGCGCTGTACTCCGACTCCAGCCGCAAGGCCTATGACCAGCACCTGGCCAGCTACCGCGGCGAGAACAGCGTCATCACCGTACCGCCCTACGACGAAGCGGCGATGCGCAAGGTATTCGCCGATGCCAAGGCCAACAACTGGTTCATCGAGGCGGTATTCCTGGAACCGGTGATGGGCGAAGGCGACCCGGGCCGCGCAGTACCGGCCAGCTTCTACAAGCTGGTCCGCGAACTCACCCGCGAGCACGGCAGCCTGCTGCTGATCGACTCCATCCAGGCCGCACTGCGTGCGCACGGCACCCTGTCCTTCGTCGACTACCCGGGCTACGAGACGCTGGATCCGCCGGACATGGAAACCTATTCCAAGGCCTTGAACGGCGCGCAGTTCCCGCTGTCGGTGCTGGCCGTCACCGAGCATGCCGCCAAGCTCTACCGCAAGGGCGTGTACGGCAACACCATGACCACCAACCCGCGCGCACTGGATGTGGCTGTTGCCACCCTCGCCCGCCTGTCGCCGGAAGTTCGCCAGAACATCCGCCTGCGTGGTGAACAGGCCGTGCAGAAGCTGGAAGCGCTCAAGACCAAGCTCGGCGGCCTGATCACCAAGGTGCAGGGCACCGGCCTGCTGTTCTCCTGCGAGCTGGCCCCGGAGTTCAAATGCTATGGCGCCGGCTCCACCGAAGAGTGGCTGCGCATGCACGGCGTCAATGTCATCCACGGTGGCGAGAACTCGCTGCGTTTCACCCCGCACTTCGGCATGGATGAGGAAGAACTCGACGTGCTGGTGGAGATGGTTGGTCGCGCGCTGGTTGAAGGCCCGCGCCGGGCGCAAGCTGACGCTGCCTGATTTTCCGTGATGCGTAACGAAACAGGCGGCCATTGGCCGCCTGTTTCTGTTTGCAGATCCAGAAGCTCCCGCTCTCTCAACGCACGCTGGTCACCGCCAGTGCAGGACCCGGCTGTCCACCCCAGCCGCCCAGTGCCTTGTAGACAGCAACGACACTGACATTCACAGACGCTTCCGCTGCCGCCAGTGCATCGTCGGCAGCCAGCTGATTGCGCTGCGCATCCAGCAAGGCCAGGAAATCTTCCGAACCCTCGCGATAGCGCAGCTGCGCAAGCGATTCCGCCTTGCGTGCGGCCTGTGCCTGCTCAGCCACGATACCCAACCGCGCCTGCTCCTTGGCATATCGGGTCAGCGCGTTCTCGGTGTCTTCCAATGCCAGCAACACCGCCTTCTCGTACTCGGCTGCCGCGCCATCGGCCTGCGCCTTGCTGGCACGCAGGCGTGCCCGCACGGTGCCGAAGTCAAATGCCGCCCAGCTGATCGACGGGGTCAGCGACCAGGCCTTGTTGTTGCCGTTCACCAGACCCGAAGCATCGCCGCCCAGGAAACCGACGAAACCACTCACGCTGATACGCGGGAACAGATCGGCCGTTGCCACGCCAACACGCGCCGTGGCTGCAGCCAGGCGACGCTCGGCCATGCGAACATCGGCACGCTGCCGCAGCAGGTCGCTGGTATCGCCCAGCGGCAAGGCCTTGGCGAATGCAGGCACTTCACGTGGCTGCAGCAGTGTGTCCAGTGAACCGGGACGCTGCCCAAGCAGCACGGCAAGACGGTGCCGCGACTGCACCTCGGACACTTCCAGCAACGGAATATCCGCCTCGATCGCCTTCAAACGGGCGCGACTGCTCTGCACGTCCAGCTCACTGCCTGCGCCAAGCTCCAACCGGGTTTCGGTCAGCCGCTGGGTCTCACGCAGATTGAGCAGCGTGTCGCGGGCAACGGCAATCCGCTTCTGTGATCCGCGCAGCTCGAAGTAGTTGCGTGCCACTTCGGCTGCCACCATCACCTGCGCGTCGGCCAGATTGTCCCGCTCCGCGCCAAGGTCGGCACGCGCAGCCTCAGCGGCACGACGCTGCCTGCCGAACAGGTCCAGCTCCCAACCGGCATCGAAGCCGAGCTGGTAGGTCTCGCTACCGACGCGCTCGCCGCCCAGCGTTGCATCGGGTTGCTTGCGCCTGTCCTGGCTGCCACCGGCAGTGATGTGCGGCAGCTGATCCAGGCGCTGTTCGGTGAACGCCGCGCGCGCGGCGCGTACGCGCGCCATCGCGATCTGCAGGTCCAGGTTGTCACCCAGTGCATCGTGCACCAGCTGCCCCAGTACCGGGTCATCAAACTGCGTCCACCAGCTCGCAACCGGCGGCGCACTGGAGAACGCCGAGTCAGCCGCGCCCTGCAGGCTGACCGGTTCCACTGGTGCTGCCTTGTAGTCGGGACCCACCGTCATGCAACCGGCCAGCAAGGCACTGGCCATTGCGGTCACCAGCAGGCGCATCACCACGGCAGCACCTCGCCGAGGTAGCTGAAGCTCCCGGTGGGGCCATCGGCAGCGATCAAGGCCATGCCCACGCTGGAACGCGCGCCTTCGGCGACATCGATCTCACCCTCGCCACCGTTCATGTCGGTCTTGACGTAGCCCGGATGCACCGCGTTGACCTTGATCGGACCTTCGCGCAACTCATGCGCCAGCTGCACGGTCCAGGCGTTCAGCGCGCTCTTGGAAGCGTTGTAGGCCGGCACGATGAAACCGTAGATCGAAGAGCCCGGCTGCGCATGCAGGGTCAACGAGCCGAGGATGCTGGACACATTGACGATGCGTCCGGCCGGTGCAGCGCGCAGCAGCGGCAGGAAGGCCACCGTTACTTCAACCACGGCGAACAGATTGGTATTGAAGGTGCTGCGCCAGGTTTCCAGCGACTGGCCGCTGGCACCGGCCTGCAGGTCATCGACCAGCACGCCGGCGTTGTTGACCAGGATATCGAGCTTGCCGTGCTGCTGCGTCACGCGCTCAACCGCTACCGCGATGCTGTCAGGGTCATTGACGTCGAGCTGGATGGCTTCCACCGGCAGGCCTTCCGCCTTCAGCTCCTGCGCCTTTGCGGCAGCGATATCGTAGTTGCGCCCGGCCAGCAGCGTATGCACGCCCGCGGCTGCGAGCTGGCGTACGGTCTCAAGACCGATGCCGCGGGTGGCGCCGGTAACCAGGGCAACGTTGGTGTTCTGGGTATTCATCTGCTTTTCCTTGGGGGAATGAATTGATACAAGCCCGATAACATTTCAAACCGTCCTTGCCAGTGAAGGTGACAAGGACCTGCGTGAGGCAGGACTTCTGCTGCCTCACGCAACGCGTATACACCTGCCATCAATGGTGGAGGGTCGGCTCACCATGCTGTACCAGCTTGCCACCGCCGTTACGTGACACGAACTTGCGCAGCGCCACGTAGAACACCGGGGTCAGGAACAGGCCGAACAAGGTCACACCCAACATGCCAGCAAACACGGTGATACCCGTCACCGAGCGCACCTCGGCACCGGCGCCATGCGAAAGCACCAACGGTACCGTGCCGGCGATGAAGGCGATCGAGGTCATCACGATCGGGCGCAGACGCAGACGGCAGGCTTCCAGCGCCGCCTCGACGATGCCCTTGCCACCCATCTCCAACTCACGGGCGAACTCGACGATCAGGATCGCGTTCTTGCATGCCAGGCCCATCAACACCACCAAGCCTACCTGCACGAAGACGTTGTTATCACCGCCGGTCAGCCATACCCCGAACAACGCCGACAGCAAGGTCATCGGGACGATCAGGATCACCGCCAGCGGCAGCGACCAGCTCTCGTACAGCGCCGCCAACACCAGGAAGGCCAGCAGGATCGCCACCGGGAACACGATGAAGGCAGCCTTGCCCTGTGTCGCCTGCTGGTAGCTCAGGTCGGTCCATTCGGTGACCATGCCGGCCGGCAGCACCTGCCCGGCAATCTCGGTGAGCTTGTTCATCGCCTCGGCCGAGGACAGCATGCGCGGATCTGCTTCACCGGCCAGATCAGCCGCCGGATAACCGTTGAAGCGCAGCACCGGATCCGGGCCATAGGTTTCCTTGACCGTCACCATCGAACCGATCGGCACCATCTCGCCGCGATCATTGCGGGTACGCAGCTTGCCAATATCTTCCACGCTGTCACGGAACTGACCATCAGCCTGCGCGATCACCTGCCAGGTACGACCGAACTGGTTGAAGTCATTGACATAGGCCGAACCCAGGTAGGTCTGCAGCGTGTCGAACAACTCGGTCAGCTGCACCCCTTGTGCCTTCGCCTTCACACGGTCGACCTCTGCATCCAGCTGCGGCACGTTGGCCTGGTAGCTGGTGATTGGATAGGCCATGCCCGGCGTCTGTGCCACCGCTCCCTGCATGCTCTGCACTGCGTTCTGCAAGGCGCCATAGCCGAGATTGCCACGGTCCTCGATGAACATCTGGTAGCCATTGCCGTTACCCAAACCAAGGATCGGCGGCGGCATCATCGCGAAGGCAAACCCTTCCTGCAGCCCGGCGATCTTCTGGTTGATCTCGGCATTGATCTGCGCGGCGGTACGGCCCTTGCGTTCGTTGAACGGCTTGAGCGGAATGAAGGCCACGCCGGTATTTGGCGTATTGGTGAACTGCAGCGCATTCAAGCCGGGGAACGAGATGGTGTGGGCAACGCCATCGGTTTCCTGGGCAATCCTGGCCACCTTGCGCAGCATTTCATCGGTACGTGCAATCGACGAGCCTTCCGGCAGTTTCACACCGGCGATCAGGTACAGCTTGTCCTGGGTCGGGATGAAGCCCGGCGGCACCAGCTTGAAGATCACACCGGTGCCCACCAGCAGCACCGCGTACACCACGAACACCGCGCCGCGACGACCGAGGATGCGTGACACGCCGCGCTCGTACTTCTCCGAGCTGGTCTTGAAGAAACGATTGAACGGACGGAACACCCAGCCGAACAGCTTGTCGATCAGACGACTTGGCGCATCCTTGGCCGCACCATGCGGCTTGAGCAGGCGCGCAGCCAGCGCCGGCGACAGGGTCAGCGAGTTGATCGCCGAGATCACCGTGGAAATGGCAATCGTCACCGCGAACTGCTTGTAGAACTGGCCGGTGACGCCGGACAGGAATGCCATCGGCACGAACACCGCACACAACACCAGCGCGATCGCGACGATCGGGCCGGACACTTCCTTCATCGCCTGGTGCGCAGCAGCCGTGGGCGACAGGCCTTCCTCGATGTTGCGCTCGACGTTTTCCACCACCACGATCGCGTCATCGACCACGATGCCGATCGCCAGCACCAGGCCGAACAGGCTCAGCGTATTGATCGAGAAGCCCAGCAGGTACAACGCAGCAAATGTACCGACCACCGACACCGGCACTGCGATCAGCGGAATGATCGAGGCACGCCAGGTCTGCAGGAACAGGATCACCACCAGCACCACCAGCGCGATGGCTTCCAGCAACGTGGTCACCACGGCCTTGATCGAGTCACGCACGAAGATGGTGGTGTCGTACACCGCCTCGTACTTCACGTCGGCCGGGAAGCTCTTCTGCAGCTCGTCCATGGTGCCGATCACGGAATCGCGGATTTCCAGTGCATTGGCACCCGGCGCCTGGAAGATACCGATGCCGACCGCATTCTTGCCATCCAGCTGCGAACGCAAGGTGTAATCACCCGCGCCCAGTTCGATACGCGCCACGTCGGACAGCCGCACCACTTCGCCGTCGGTGCCACTCTTGAGCACGATGTCACCAAACTCCTGCTCGCTGCGCAGGCGGCCCTGGGCATTGATAAGGGTCAGGAACTGGCTGTTGGGCATGGGCTCGGCGCCAAGCTGGCCGGCTGAAACCTGCACGTTCTGTTCGCGCATGGCGCTCACCACGTCGCTGGCGGTCAGTCCGCGCGAGGCAACCTTGTCCGGGTCCAGCCAGGCACGCATGGCGTAGTCACCACCACCGAAGATCTGCGCATCGCCGACGCCGGGAATACGCGCCAGTCCATCCTTGACGTGCAGGCGGGCGTAGTTGCGCAGGTACAAGGTGTCGTAGCTGCCCTTGGGCGAAGTGAGGTGCACGACCATCAGGAAGGTCGGCGACTGCTTCTGGGTCGTCACGCCCTGCCGCCGCACGTCTTCAGGCAAGCGCGCCTGCGCCTGCGCGACGCGGTTCTGCACCTTCACCGCCGCTTCGTCCGGATCGGTGCCCGGGCGGAAGGTGACGGTCATCTGCAGCACGCCGTCGGAGCCGGCTACCGACTTGAGGTACATCATGCCCTCGACGCCGTTGATCGCCTCTTCCAGGGGTGTCGCCACCGTCTCGGCGATCACCTTGGGATTGGCGCCCGGATACACCGTACGCACCACCACCGACGGCGGCACCACTTCCGGGTACTCACCAATGGGCAGGAAGGGAATGCTGACCAGGCCAGCGGCGAAGATCATGATCGACAACACCGCCGCGAAGATCGGCCTGTCGATGAAAAATCTGGAAAAATCCATGGGAAGTCCTTGGAAAAGCTGGCGTCAGGCTGCAGCCGCCCTGCCCGCTCCCAACAGGAGCAGGCAAACACGGCCGGCTGCCACGCCGGCAAAGGTAGTTGGCGGCTTAGTTGATGCTGCTCACGGCCTGGGTGGCTGGTGCAGCGGTGCGCTGCATCGCAACCGGCTTGGCCTGCACCGGCATGCCTGGCATGAACACCTTCTGCACGCCGTCGACAATGACCTTGTCGCCGGCAGCCAGACCCTGCTCGACGATGCGCAGGCCCTCGGCATTGCGGCCGAGCTGGACATCACGACGCTGCGCCTTGTTGTCCTTGTCCAGCACGAAGACGTACTTGCGATCCTGGTCCGTCAGCACCGCCTTGTCGTCCACGAGTACTGCCTGGAACTGGCCGCTACCCAGCAGCTGCACACGGGCGAACAGGCCTGGAGTGAACTGGCGGCTGGCATTGTCCAGCAGCGCGCGCACGCGGATGGTGCCGGTACTGCGGGTGATCTGGTTGTCGAGGAAATCGACTTTGCCTTCGTGCGGATAGCCCTGCTCGCCACTCAGGCCAACCTTGACCGGCAAGGCCTGGTCACGCTCGCTCGGACGCTCACCATTGCGCGCCATCTGCACGTAGCGCAGGTAGGTGGACTCATCGGCGTCGAAGTAGACATGCACCGTGTCCAGCGACACCAGGGTGGTCAGCACGCTGGCTGCATCACCGGCGGTGACCAGGTTGCCAGCGGTCACCATCGCACGGCCTGCACGGCCATCGATCGGCGCACGTACCTTGGTGAACTCCAGGTTGAGACGCGCCGCATCCAATGCTGCCTGCGCGGCCTGCACCTGCGCACCGGCCTGGTCTGCACTGGCACGGCGTTGTTCGGCGGTTTCCGCAGCAATGGCCTGTTGTTCGGCCAGGCGACGGGCGCGCTCGGACTCGCTGCGTGCCAGACCAGCCTGCGTGCGTGCGCGATTCAATTCGGCCTGCGCCCGGTTGAACTCGGCCTGGTAGCTGCGCGCGTCGATGGTGAACAGTACATCGCCCTTCTTCACCTCATCGCCTTCGACGTAGTTGACCTTGTCGATGTAGCCAGACACACGCGGACGCAGTTCAACGCTCTGCACGGCCTCGACGCGGCCGCTGAACTCGTCCCATTGGGCGACCTGCTTGATCAGCACCGGCGCAACACTTACTTCGGGTGCAGGCGGCGCGGCGTTTTCCGCGTGGCCGCCACTGCAGGCGACCAGTACGGCCAGACTCAGCGCTGACATGCCTGCCAAGGCGACGCGGCGCAACGCGGGTGATGGGGAGATGCCTTTCATTTCGTGCTCCAAGGGGGGAGGTGATCAGGGAATTGCAAAAAAACGGAATGGAGCTCGACATCGCGGCGACGCCAGCCCGTCACGCGACAATTTGCGCAGCTCGGCCCTGGGCGGGCGGATCAGCGGCGGCGGCGACGGAATCACTGTCCCGTCCGCGGAAATTTTTGGGCCACCAATGGGACAAACAACCCCAGGGCCCGTCGCAGCATCGCAACACCTTGCCGCTTGGCGTCTCGAGGAGCAGCCGCCTGCACGTCGCCAAGCAAGGCCTCAAACTGCAATGGATTCAATTGATTGCAGGCCAACCTTGAAGGCAAAGCATTGCGGTAACTGGGTTCGCGGCGAGGTGTTGGCAGGGCCATGGGGGAGCGCATGCGCATGACGGCATGTCCGGATTGGATACAGGCGTAGAAGATAGGCCCCTAATCCAGACTTGATTAGTACGGATTGAAGGGAATAATCATCCCGTCGCCGGCACAATTCCGTTGCCGCAAGAGTCCCAACCATGGCCAACGATCTCAACGACACCCTGATCTTCGTCAAAGTGGTCGAACAGGGCAGTTTCACTGCCGCTGCGCGCCTGCTCGGCCAACCCAAGACCACGGTCAGCCGCAAGGTGCAGGAGCTGGAAACCCGACTGGGCGCCCGCCTGCTGCACCGGACCACGCGCCGCCTGGGCCTGACCGAAGCCGGGACCGTGTATTACGAGCACTGCCAGCGTATTGCCCGTGAACTGGACCAGGCCGAGAGCGCGGTCAGCCAATTGCAATCCGGCCCCCGCGGTTGGCTGCGTTTCACCGTTCCGTACTCGATTGGTACCTGTTGGATTGCACCGCTGCTGGGCCAGTTCCAGAGCGAGTACCCGGAGATCCGGGTCGACATGCACCTGGGCAACGAGACCTTGGACCTGATTTCAGGGGAGGTTGACCTGGCGCTGCGCGTTGGCGCACTGCCCGACTCCAACCTGATCGCACGCAAGCTGGGCAGCCTGCGCACCCAGGTATTCGCCAGTCCGGCCTATCTCGCCGTACACGGCGAGCCCAAGCACCCGGACGAGCTGCAATTCCATCGCACCTTGGCGATCCGCAAGATCCATCATGGGCAAACCCAGCGTTTTACGTGGGCATTGGCCGAAAATGGTGGTGAGATGCGCGAGTTTGCGGTCAACCCGCTCCTGGTGGCAAATGACCCGTCAGCCCTGAATGCCGCCCTGGTGGCTGGCGAGGGCCTGATGCTGAGCAGTGACGTGATGGCCAAGCCCTTTGTCGAATCCGGCATGGTGCGGCAGGTCCTGCCTGGCTGGACTGGCCCGGATTACGACTTCAATGCGGTATTTGCCGGCGGCCGCCTGGTCTCCCCCAAGGTGCGCGCGTTCATCGACTTCCTGGTCGCCAAACTCAACTTCGACGCCAACTACATGATGTTGCAGTGCCCGAATGCCAAGCGGCTGGCCGATATCGAGCAGGAGTACCAGCAGCGCTCAAAGGGCCACCCAAAACTGCGGGTGGTGGAAGCACTCAGCGCCTGAGTGCGGCACTACGCGTCAAACAGAAACGGCGGCCATCAAGGCCGCCGTTTCTGTTTGCATCAAGCGCTCTTCTCGCCAGGCCGTAACCCGGGCAAGCGCTGCGCACCCGGGAAGAACAGCAATACAGTCACATCCGGCTCGGAAACCTGATGACTCCGCAGCCCCAGGGGCGCTGCGCTTGCCCGGGTCAGGAATCAATACGTCGTCAGTAACCGCGGTAATACGGCCACAGCGGCACGATCTGCACTTCCTTGCAGCCGTCATAGCGGCTGCAGCTGCCGAAGTAACCCGGCCCGGAGTAGCGCTGGCGGGCATCACGGTTATAGGGGCTGTTGTAGAAATCCGGACGCGCGAAATGGCCGGAACCGTAGTAACGGTATGGCGTCTGGCCGATGCTCGATTCGGTACGGAAGGTCTGCGCCAGCGCCTGTGCGCCGTCATTGTCGACGTAGCCGTTCTCGTTGTCGTAGCGGACCAGGCGGTAATAAATGGTCTCGCCACCCTGCTTGCGGCTGTGCAACTGCTCCATCTGGCCACCGCCAGCATCGGCATAGGCCTTGCCACCCTCGAACAGAACTTCGCTGGGGTTGACGATTTCTTCTTCCAACGGCGGGGCTGCCGCCGCACTCGCAGCTACTGCAAGCAACATGGCTGCTACAGCCAACTTGTTCCACGCCTTTCCCGTGATGCGCATGACCACCCTCCTTGATTGGGCACCTGCCGTTACCGGCAGTCCGCCGTGATCGCCCGGCCAACACCCTTGGCCGAGCTGTCATTGCTACCTGCTGCCATCGCGGCGCGCGGCCTTACCGGCACCCGCACGGCAGCACATTCGGACAAATCCGTGTTCATTATAGGAGGAAGCCGCATCCAGAGCCGTGAAACCGGTTGGATACTCAGCGCGTCGGCCTGACCTGCTGGTACTCCAGCAGTGCCCGGCGTATCACCTGCCGGGCCTCGGCCGCGTCGCCCCAGCCGTTGAGCTGGATGTCGGCGCCAGTTGGCAGTTGCTTGTAGGTGCGGAAGAACGCTTCGATGCGCTGCACGTCCATGACCGGCAGATCCTCCAGCGCACGTACTTTCGCATAGGTCGGGTCGACTGCGTCCACCGGCACGCCGACGATCTTCTCGTCGGCCTCGCCCTTGTCGACCATGCGCAACACGCCCAGCGGGCGGAAGCGGACGACGGCGCCGGGCTGGATCGGGAAGCGGGTCAACACCAGCGCATCCAGCGGATCACCATCACCGGCCAAGGTCTGCGGCATCGAACCGTAGTTGGCCGGATAGGCAACCGGCATCGACAGGAAGCGATCCACCCGCAACTCGCCATGCTCACCCAGCTCGTACTTGATCGCGCCGCCAGCGGGAATCTCCACCGCCAGCAGCACTTCCTCCGGCGCCGTATCGGGCTGTGGCAAAGCAAAGGGATGCAGCAACTCGCCAGCTGCCAACAACGGTGACGCGGTAGCCAGCATCACGCCACAAAGAACTGCCTGCATCACCTTCATCCACCTACTCCCAGCAACGGTCGTCGCGGCCCTTGGGCGACGCCGCACGCGGGCAATCACGCTGCGGGATGCGCCCTTCGGTGATCTCGCTGAACTGCTTGCCGCCATCGGCACCGCGGCTGATCTGGAAAGCGTCATACAGCCGGCCGGTTGCCGTGCGCGCTTCGTAGTTCAGCCCCTTGTCGTCCAGCCGCAGCACCTGGAACAACTGCGTGTCCTCGGCAGTAGGCTTCATCGTCGCGCGTGCTTCCGGCGACAAGCGGTACTGCTTGGGACCGGCAACGGACGAGATGTACTGCGGCAACGCCGCACCTGTATCGGCACGACGGCCGTAGGTGTGATCGTGGCCCTGCAGCACCAGATCGACCTTGTGCCGCTGCAGTACCGGACGGATCTCGCTGGCCAGCACCGAGCTGTCACGCTCGGCGCGCAAGGGATACAGCGGCTGGTGCACGACCACGATGTTCCACGGCTGGCGACTGCTTTCCAGCACACCCTCCAACCAGTTCGCCTGCGCCTTGGCGGTGCCCAGATCCAGTGCAGAAGTACCATCCAGCACCACCACGCGCAGGCCCTGATAGTCGAACCAGTAGGTCGTACTGGCAGTAGCCGACGCACCATTGCCCGGCAGCGCGAAGGTCAGCGGCCAATGTTTTCCCAGCACACGCCGTTCCTGCGGCGTGTCCTCGAACTCTTCGAAGTACTCGTGGTTACCTGCGGCCGGTGCGACCGCCGTGCCCGGCAGCAACCAGCCACCGGCGGCGAACCACTCGCCCCATTCGTTGTCGTCCTCGCCATCACCGCCACTGACCAGATCACCCGCAAACAGGGTCAGCCGCGCATCCGGTGCGGTCTGCCAACCCTGCCGTATCACTCGGCTGACATGGCTGAGGTTCTTGTTCTGGGTATCGCCGAAGTACAGCACGGTCAGCGGCTGACCAGTGGCAGCGGCAGTACGGAAGTGCTGCCATGCACTCCAGGTGCCCTGCCCCTGCACCCGGTAGGCATACAGCGTGTCGGCCTGCAGACCATCAATCAACGCACGATGGTGCTGGCTGTTGCCGTTCTCGGTCTGCAGCAGCTGACTGCTCGCAGTGAGCTGCCGCACCTGGCCCATGTCCGGCGAATCGCCAGCCACGGTGATTTCCAGCAGCGCCGGCTGGGCCAGCGGTGCGGTACGCCACGCCACCGCGAAGCCGCTGCTGGCATCCTGCGCTGGCGACGCGACGATGCGGTCAGGAAAGCCACTGGCCGCGTAGTGCTGGCTCCCCGCCGGCACCTGCGTGTTGGGCTCGGCAGCTGGAGCGGCCCCCACCGCTCCAGCTGCGCCCATCAGCGCTGCACTGATCAGCGCCAGCAGTGGCAGCCGCTGGCGAGAGCGTCCCCGCGCCCTCATCGGCCACACTCCTGCGGCAGCGACAACGCCTTGGCGATATCACGCCAATCAAAGGCCACCACGCCCTGATCGTCATGCACCGCGTACAGCGCCCCCTGCGGGAAACGCGCCGACACCTGCTGGCTGTTCCAGATACCGTCGGTATTGGCCACCGTGTTGCCATGGAACGAACCCACCGGCGCCAGTGTCTTGCGATCAAACAGATGGAAGGTACTGCGCTGCTTGCCCTGCTCGGTGGTGATCCACCAGCCGCCATCGCCGCAGGTACGCAGCATCACGCCTTCGGCCTGTGCTTTGAACAGGCCGCGACCAAAGGTCTCGCCACTGAAGTCACCGGCCAGGTTGTAGACCTTGAACTCGCTGGCGTAGGTTTCGTCTTCTTCCGCGATCAGCAGGCGGTCGTTGGCCGGATCTCCCCAGATCGACTCGACCACACGCAGCGCGCCCTTGGGCGAGCTGTCGCCGATGCTGCGCACCAGCTTGGCCTGCACCTCACCGCCATTGACGGTGACGTGGTAGCGACGCACGCGCTCGTCCAGACGTTCCAGCGCCGGCAGGATGTCATTGCCCTCCGCATCCTCGCCATCGTCGTAGGAGTCAGTGACGTACAGGTCATAACCGCCCTGCACCGGGTTCACCCACAGGCCATAAGGCTTGCGCAGATCATTGCCGGCAAAGACGCCGAGCGGCTTGAAGTCCGGCAGCTGCAGCACCTGCACACGGTGGTTGTCACGTTCGACAATGAACACCAGGTCGTCCTGCACCGCAATGCCATTGGGGCGATCGAACTGCCCCAGCGCGGTGCCGGTGCTGCCGACGTCACGCAGATGCTTGCCGGTCTGGCCGTCGTAGACCACCAGCTTGTCGGTGGCCTTGGCGGTGGCGATCAGCCATAACCGGCCATCAGCACCGCGCCAGCTGGCCGGCGAATCGATGTTGTCAGCCGGCGTCATCGGGGTCAGGAAGGCTTCGGCCACCAAGGTGGACGGGACAGCGGTCGCGCCCTCGGCAAGATCGGCGGCGGTCGGTGGCGTGCTGGACTTCGGCACCGGCTGGCAGGCGCCCAGCACCAAGGCAACGGCGGTAGCGAGCAGCGCGGTCCTCACAGTGCCACCTTCACGCCAATCGCATAGGTACGGCCGTATTCCTCGTTCTGCAGGGTACGCGTGGACACGCCCTGGTACAGCTCGAGCGGCTCATCCAGCAGGTTGGAAGCTTCCAGGTACAAGCTCACGTTCTTGCTCAGCTTGTAGTCGAAGCTGAAGTCGAGCTGGGTATGCGGCGCGACGTAGATATCGAATGCACGGCTGTCACCGATGGTGTCCAGGTACTCGCTGCGATAGACACCGGCCAGGCGGGTACTGAGGCCGCCCCATTCGTAGCCGATATGCGCGCTGTAGATGTTCTTGGACGCGCGCGGCAGGTTGAAGTCATCGCCTTCGCGGTCAGCGATGCCCGGATCAAAATCCGTGTCCAACCAGGTGCCACTGGCACCGACCAGCAGGCCAGACCATGCGCCCGGCAGGAAGCTCAGCTGCTGCTGCCAGTTGAACTCGGCGCCGAACACCTTGGCCTTGTCGCCATTGATCGAGCGGGTCACCTTGAAGTCCGGATACTCGGGATCGTTATCAGTCTCGGTCTGCACGATGTAACCATCGATGGACTTGTGGAACAGACCCAACGAGATGATGCCGCTGTCGCCGAGGTAGCGCTCGAAGGAGAAATCAAGATTGGTGGACTCGTACGGGTCCAGATTCGGATTGCCGATACGCGCTTCTTCATCATCGCGGTTGACCGCCAGGCGCGGCGAGACATCACCGAACGATGGGCGCGCCACGGTCTTGTTGACCGAGCCGCGCAGCACCCAATCATTATTGGTGTCGTAGCGCAGGTGCAGGCCAGGCAGCACACTGGTATAGCTGTTGTTGGCGATGCGCGGGGTCACCGTGACGGTCTTGCCGTCGCTGGCAACATCGACATCGTTGCCGGTGGCATTGAACTGCGTGTTCTCCACGCGCACACCGCCGATCACCCGCAGCGCGCCGATGTCCCAGGTACCCATGGCATAGGCCGAGAGGATGTCTTCGCTGGCGATGTAGTCCTCTTCCAGCGAAGTCATCGTGTTGCCGGCGACATCGCCCGACCTGGCGCTGTACTTGCTGCCATTGGCTGCCCACCAGGCACGCATCGCCGCCGAGCTCATGCCCTGGCCGAGGCTGCCACCGCGGTGATCAAGTGTTTTGCCGTTCCAACTGGACAGATCAACCGCCGGGCCGGTACGCAGCTCGACTTCGTCCACATTGACATCACGCTCGCGCCAGCGGCCCAGCACACCGAACTTGTAGCTGCCCTTGTCGCCATCGAAACGGATGTTGACCTGCGCGCTGCGCTCACTGTCGTCGATCTGCTTGGGCGAGAGCACGACGCGGTCGAACGCGTAGTTGCCGTTGTCCATCCAACCGCTGTCGCTCAGGCCCAGGCCGGGAATGCCACTGTTCTGGTTGAGCGTGGCGGAGAATGGGCCACCGTCGTAGTCAAAGCGCGCTTCCATTTCATCATTCACGCGCTCGCGGGTCTTGGTGTAGCCCACCTTGTAGTCCAAGACCGCGCCGCTCAGCTGATTCTCACCGCCCAGGCTGACCGCAAAGGTGTTCTCTTCCTTGGTGCGGTAGCGCATGCGCTTGCTGATGGCATCGGCATCGAGCTCAGCGACCTCATAGCGCCCCCCACCCAGAGCGGTTATCCCTTCGTTACCAAGGCCAAAGATCGTGCGCTGGCGGGTTTCCGCATCGTCGAACTGGCTGTACAGCGTGCGCAGGTAATAGCGGTTGGCATCATCAGGACGCCAATCGAAGTTCAGGTTGGCACCAGTGCGCTCGCGCTCGATGGTGTACTTGCGGCGCTGGATCTCGACCGCGACCAGATCATCATCGGCACCGCCATCGAAGGTGTCGTACTCCACTTCCGTGTTGTCGGATTCAAAGCTGCGCTTCTGGTAGTTCACACCCAGCGCCACACCGAAGGTTTCCGCAAATACTTCGCTGTAATTGAACGCAGCCTTCGGGCTGGTCTCGCCCGACAGCTCCTGGTGGCTGCCCTCCAGCTTGCCCTTCAGGGAGCGACCATCGCGGTCGAAGGCCGAGGCCGATTCCACCACTACCGCGCCGCCGATGGCATCACCCGGCATGTCCGGCGTGGCCGACTTGATCACCCGCAGGCGCTCGGTGGACTCGGACGGAATCACGTCCAGCGGTGCTGCCCGCGAGGAGTCCTCGGGCGTGCCGATGGCGATGCCGTCGATGCTGACGCTGTTCAAGGCCGCATCCAGGCCGCGGATCACCACGAAGCGACCCTCACCCTGGTCGCGGGTGACGCTGACGCCAGGCAGGCGCTGCAGCGACTCGGCGACGTTCATGTCGGGGTAGTCACCCATCGAGTCGGAGGCCACCGCGTCCTGCACGCCATTGGCGTCGCGCTTGAGCTCGACGGCGCGGATCTGTGCCTCGCGCTGTGCTCGTACCTCGATGCGCTCCAGGTCGATGGCAGCTGCCGCACCGCTGGCCAGCGTGGTCGTGCCATCGGCCGTGGCCTGTTGTGCATATGCAGGCGCGACAGCCATGCAGGCCACCGCGGTCGTCACCGCCACCACCAAGACGCTCTTGCGCACTACCGCCCCCAATCTGTGTAAAGGATGGGTGTGCACGGTATGTCCGTTCAATTGCATGACTGTTACAGACGCACGGCTGCAATATTTCAGTCCGTTACTGGCTGGGTACAGCAGGACTGCGGCAAACTATCGGCTCTTCCCTGTCATCACACCGCCATGAAAATCGTCGAAGTCCGCCACCCGTTGGTCCAGCACAAGATCGGCCTACTCCGCGATGCATCCATGAGCACCAAGGATTTCCGCGAGGTCGTCAACGAACTTGGCACCCTGCTGGCCTACGAGGCCACCGCCAATCTTGAGACCGAAAGCCACACCATGGCAGGCTGGGCCGGCCCGGTGCAGGTGCAGCGCATTGCCGGTGCCAAGATCACCGTGGTGCCGATCCTGCGCGCCGGCCTCGGCATGCTGACCGGCGTGCTGTCGCTGATTCCAGCCGCGCGTGTCAGCGTTGTCGGCCTGCAGCGTGACGAGGAAACCCTGCAGCCAGTGCCCTACTTCGAGCGCCTGACCGGCCGCCTGGAAGAGCGCGACGCGCTGATCCTTGACCCGATGCTGGCCACCGGCGGCACCTTGATCGCCACCATCGACATGCTCAAGCGGGCCGGCGCCCGCCGCATCAAGGGCATCTTCCTGGTCGCCGCACCGGAAGGCCTGAAGGCACTGGAAGCCGTGCATCCGGACGTGGAGGTGTATACCGCCGCCATCGACGAACGCCTCAACGAGAAGGGCTACATCATGCCGGGCCTGGGCGATGCCGGTGATCGCATCTTTGGCACCCGCATCGGTTGAGCATCGCGGCCGGCCAGACAGTTGCCGCCGCCAACCACCAACTCAAGCGGTGAACATGATGAAACGCGCCATCACTTTGGTTCTGGCCGCTGCGTGTGCAATCAGCACGCCGGCCGCCTTTGCCGCCGACAAGGTCACCCAGACTCCCGTGCAGTTCGCAAAGGGCATGAACAGCTACAGCACCAGCCATAGCCTGCTTGGCTACGACAGCGTGAACTACACGCTGGATGCCATGGCCCAGCAATCCATGCGGGTAAGCCTGAGCGGCAGCAGCAATGTCGGCTTCAACATCTATGCCCCGGGGGATATTCCCGGCGTTGCCACCGCTCTCGGCAGTGGCAGCCTGGGACAGGACTGGAACGGCATATTGCCTGCCTCCGGGACCTACACCGTGCAGGTGTACCAGGTGCGTGCGGCAGCCCGGCGCGGTGCGCAGGCCGCCTATGCCATCACCTTCGCGATTCATTGACATTGATCCCTGCCATGCAGGCCGGCATGGCGGCAGTGGCAAAGTCAGCAACCGCCGCTCTGCGGCGCTTGCTGACTGAAACGAACTGGCGCGAATTTGCGCAAGACGCGTAATCCGCCGAACCAACTGCAACGAATCAGCGGCGCAGCCAGCGCTCATTGGCAGCGGCAGGCGCCGCCAACAGCTGCCGCGCCTGTTCGTCCTTGAGCAGTTGTGCACGCAGGAACGCCGTGCCCAGCTCGCGAGCGCGTTCGAACAACAGCTCAGGTTCTCCGCCAATCAGGTTGTGGTCGCCCCCGGCAAGTACCACGCCGGTCTTGTCTCCAGCAGGCGCCGTCTCGACGGGATAGAGGTGATCGACTTGGTCGCTGACGAAACCCGGCACCAGATCCTTGTCACCGGTGACCAGCAGCAAAGGCACCGCCAGCGAGGCATATGACTGCTCGTTGATCAGCCCCGGAATCCGGCCTGGCGACGAATAGCCCAGCACAGCCGCCACTGACGGATCGCGCAACGGCCCCAGTCCGTTCAATGCACCACCAAGCGTCGCCGAGATCAGCGTCCCCAGACTATGACCGGCTGCAGCAACCGGCATCCCGGGCCAATGCTTCGCCGCGTAGCTGCTGACAGCGCGCATGTCGACGAAGCGCTCGGTCAAGCCTTGTTGCAGCGAGAACTGCTCACGCTGCGGATACTTCATCGAGTCCACGTGCAGCGGTGCCAACACCACGAATCCGGCATCCGCCCAGGACTGCAGCAGGCGCTCGTAGCGCTCCGGCCAGGCACCGTGCCCGGAGGAAAACAGCACCACGCCACGCACCTGCGCCGGCTCCCAGATCGCCAGTGTTGTCGAGCGCTCGGCACTGACCTGCAATGGCAGCACCTGGGTTGGAGCCGCCAGCGCGGCAGCAGCCGGCCCCAGCAGCAGGAGCACGGCAAGCCCGGCACGTCGCAGAAGAGAAGGAAGTTTCAAGACATTGCCCCGGATCTGGATGATGGGACCAATGTCGGTTTTGACGGCTTCCGGAATCAGTGCCGGAAGTCAGTTTTTTTCCTGCCGTTGGTCAGCTCAGGCGGCCAGCGAACGCGCCTTCAGCTCACCCACCTCGTGGGCGGTGCCAAAGCGCCCTTTCTCATCACGCACCACCTGCGCCATCGCGCATTGCGGGTCGTGGGTGAAGAACAGGTGCACGTTACGCGCCAGTTTGTCTTCCAGAAATGCCCGCTTCTCGTCGATCAGCAGTTCGGCATTGCGGTCGTAACCCATGGTGATCGGCACATGCACCCAGGAACGGCCAGGAATCAGATCGGCACAGAACACCACGCCACCACGCGACTGCCCGTTGACCCGCTCGGGGCCGACGATCTCGGCCAGCATCAAGCCTGGCGTATGGCCGTCACTGAAGCTGAAACGTACCGATTCGCCGAGTACTTTCGAATAGGCACCACTGACGATCTCAAGGCGGCCACTGGCTTCCAGCAAACCTGTCAACTCGGGAATGAAGCTGGCCCTGTCACGCGGGTGCGGATGCTTGGCCCGCTCCCAGTGCTCGGCACCAATCACGAAGGTCGCATTGGGGAACAACAGCTCCGGCTCGCGACCTTCCGACCACGGCGCCAGCAAGCCCCCTGCATGATCGAAATGCAGATGACTCAGCACCACCACATCGATGTCTTCGTGCTCGAAGCCGGCTTCACGCAGCGAATCCATCAGCACATGCCGCGGCTCCTGCACGCCATAGCGTTCGCGCAACTTGGGCTCGAAGAAGGCACCGATGCCGGTTTCGAACAACACCGTCTTGCCACCCAGCGGGCTGGCCAACAATGCCCGGCATGCCAGCTCGATGCGATTGGCATCGTCGGCCTCCGCCCAGCGCTCCCACAACGCCTTCGGCGCGTTGCCGAACATCGCGCCGCCATCGAGTTTTTGCGAGTTACCGCGAATCGACCAAAGTTTCATATGAAAAATTCTACCCGCTGCGCGTTAAATATTCGCAAGGATCCGGTGGCGGATAATTGACGGGCAACGGCACTGGCGGGGACGTCGTGCTGTGTGCACCTATCGGAAGGATGATTACTGATGGGGCCTGGCTTTGGATCGGCTTTCGCTCATCTGCCGTCATTCCCGCGCAGGCGGGAATCGCTCTAGCTCTAGCTGTTGCTCTCGCCACTGCCTCCGCGATGCAGTAAACCGGGAGCAGGGAATGGAGCAAAGAACGTAAAGCAAAAGGCAGGAGCGACTCCCGCCTGCGCGGGAATGACGGCATAGATCAAAAGCCAAACAAAAACCCCGCCGAAGCGAGGTCTCCTGTTCGCCTCAGTCGGCCTTTCCCAGCTTGCGAACCTCGGCACTGCCAACCGGGTTACGTGGATCACTGCCGCCGCTGAGTACATTGCTGCGCCGATCCCACTCCACCGTCTGCAGGTTGCCCCAGACATGGCTGGAGCCACGGCCGCCTTCGGCGGAGTCGCCCGGCAGTTCCACCTTGTGGCCCATCGCCTGCAATTGCTTGGCAACCTCCGGCGAGAACGCGCCGGTTTCCGCCGAAATCTCATCCGGCAACCACTGGTGGTGGTAGCGCGGCAAGGCGGCTACCTGCTGTGCATCCAGGCCAGCGTCGTAGCCAAGGATGCCGAGCAGGACCATGGTGATGATGCGGCTACCACCGGGCGTACCAATCACCACGACCTTGTCGTCGTTCTCCATGAAGGTCGGCGTCATCGAGCTGAGCATGCGTTTGCCCTTGGCCGGCGCATTGGCCGCATAGCCCATCACACCGAAGGCATTGGGCGTGCCCGGCTTCAACGCGAAGTCGTCCATCTCGTTGTTCAACAGCACGCCGGTGCCAGCCGGAATCAGACCCGACCCGTACAGCAGGTTCACCGTCTGGGTGCCGCCAACGCGGTTGCCTTCGCTGTCGATGATCGAGAAATGCGTGGTCTCGTCATCTTCCAGTGGCGTAGGGTTGCCCGACAGCAGATCGCTGGGCGTGGCCTTTTCCGGATGGATGGTCGCACGCAGGCCCTGCGCGTAGTCGCGGCTGGTCAGCACCTTCTGCGGGATGTCGACAAAGTCGGGATCGCCGAGGAAGAAGGTGCGGTCGCGATAGGCACGACGCATCGCTTCCACCACCAGGTGCGTGCTGTGCGCCTGGTCCATCTTGTTCAGATCCCAGGGTTCCAGGATCTGCAGCATCGAGGCCAGCGCGATGCCACCGGAGGACGGCGGCGAGGCAGTGGTGATCTTCCAGCCACGGTAATTGAACACGATCGGCTCGCGGGTCTTTACCGTGTAGCCGGCCAGTTCCTCGGCAGTCCAGCGGCCGCCGGCCTGCTTCACGCCAGCCAGCAGCTTGCGCCCGGTCTCGCCGCGGTAGAAGCCATCAAAGCCGTTGACGGCCAGCAGCTGCAGCGTATGCGCCAGCTCCGGCTGCTTGAAGATATCGCCCTCGGCGATCGGCTTGCCGTTGCGCAGGTAGACCTCGCGGGTGCCCGGGTAACGGTCCATTACTTCACGGCGGCTGGCATAGCCACGGGCCATGCGTGCGTACACCGGGAAGCCATCGGTGGCGACGCGGATTGCCGGTGCCAGCGAATCACCCAGCGGCAACTTGCCATGCTCGCGCGCCAGCTTCACCAGCGCCGCCGGCAAACCCGGAATACCGGCCGACCATGGGCCATTGACCGAGCGGTCACGGTCCAGGTTGCCGTTCTTGTCCAGGAACTGCTCCGGCGTTGCGGACTCGGGCGAGGTCTCGCGCGCATCCAGCATCAGGTCCTTGCCGGTCTTGGCATCGTGCAGCAGGAAGAACCCGCCACCGCCCAGACCCGAGCTGATTGGCTCAACCACAGCCAGCGTGGAAGACACGGCCACCGCGGCATCGAACGCATTGCCGCCCTTGCCGAGGATTTCCATACCGGCCTGGGTTGCCAACGAATGGCCGCTGGCAATCGCAGCGCCATCAGGGTGTGCGGCGCGCGCCGGTGCGGTGTCGGCTGCCCACGCGGCTGGCGACAGCACCAGTGCGAACAGCAGCAGGGAACGGGCAACGAGTTTCATGCCGTTGGATTCTCCGATTGGTAAAACTCTGGGTGATCGCGCTGCAGGCCGGCCAGTTTGGCCAGCAGCTGATCTTCGGTTTCGACGATATCCGGGTCCGGGTCGATGCATTCGACCGGGCACACCACCACGCATTGCGGTTCATCGAAATGACCGACACATTCGGTACAACGGGCCGGATCGATCACATAGATCGTCTCGCCCATTGCGATGGCCTGGTTGGGACAGGCTGGCTCACAAACGTCGCAATTGACGCAGAGCTCATTGATTTTCAAAGACATTATTGCGGTGTTCCCGTCGGAGCGGGGCTTGCAACCGGCGCCTGCCGGTTCATCGGTCCTGCTGTTCATGGACTGCCAAGGGCAGTGCCGACAGCAAGCTTACCGGATACTGGTTTTGCCGGGGTCCAAGCTGCTGCTTCCACAGCGTTCTGCGGGTGTCGGTGCTGGATTTGGTCGCCGCTGGATTTGGCTGAATTGCGCGTTGTTGGCAGGGGTCTCGCAACGCCTGAGCAGAATCAGGGCCAACCCTAATGCTGAGGCTGAGACCAGAACAAGGGCGACTCCCGTCTTCGCGAGGGTGGTGCACTGGCAAAGGCGGAGCCGCTACGCGGCCCCGCGCCAGCTGGAGCGGAGCTACATCCAGAGCCAGAGCAGGAGCTAGAGCAGAAGCAAGAGCGATCCCCGCCTGCGCGGGGATGACGCACTGGCAAAGGCGGAGCCGCTACGCGGCCCCGCGCCAGCTGGAGCAGAAGCCAGAACCAGGGTAGAAGCTAAAGCAACGGCCAGAGCGATCCCCGCCTGCGCGGGGATGACGCACTGGCAAAGGCGGAGCCGCTACGCGGCCCCGCGCCAGTGCGTCACTTGGCTTCGACGAAGACGTAGTCGGCGCCGGTCGGCTTGACGATGGTCTGCACACGGGCGTTGTCAGCGGCATCGCCGATGAACACCACGCGCACACCCTTCATCGAATCAGCCTGCACGTCCTTGAAGCTGGCCTCGATCAGGTCAGCCATCTTGGCCGACGCCGACGAACCGAAAGCCAGCATGTTGCCCGGCTGGACGCCGCGACCGACGGCACCGGTGGCGCTCTCAGCCTGACGGTCGTACTTGGCAGCGAATTCCGGATCCGACTCCGGCGGCAGGTAGTACAGGAACGGGCTGGCGGTGATGTTGCCCATGTTCTGCACGGCGACCGCCTGCAGGTACTTCTTCCAACCCGCGTCGTCATCCTTGGCCGGGGCGACCAGCGCCTGCTGCGCTTCGACTACCGGTGCTTCTTCTTTCTTGCAGGCCGTTACAGCCAGCACCATCGAGGCGGCAAGCAGCACGCGCATCGTGTTCTTCATGATCGTTCTCCCGTTGAAAAGTGGTGTTACCAGAAAAATTTACTGCCCACGCGCTTCGCGGGCCTTGCGCAACGCTTCAAGCACAGTGGCCGGCACGAAACCGGAGACATCCCCGCCCAACCGGGCGATTTCACGCACCAGCGAGGAGGAAATGAAGCTGTGCTGCTCGGAGGGGGTCAGAAACAAGGTCTCCACCTCCGGAATCAGATGCCGGTTCATGCTCGCCATCTGGAATTCGTATTCAAAATCGGACACCGCGCGCAGGCCGCGCAGCAGCACCCCGCCGTGCACGGAGCGCACGAAATGGGCCAGCAAGGTGTCGAAACCGACCACCTCCACGTTGTCGTGGTGTTGCAGTGCTTCCACCGCCAATGCCACCCGCAGCTCCAGCGGCAGCGTCGGGCCCTTGGATGGGCTCTGCGCCACGCCGACCACCACCTTCTCGAACAAGGGCGCGGCACGGTTCACCAGATCGATGTGACCATTGGTGATCGGGTCGAAAGTGCCCGGGTATACGGCGATGCGGCGATTGGCTGAGGTCATGCGGGTTCGGTCGCGTTCATGTCGCCGCGAAGTGTAGCAGCGGCCCGGCGATAGAGGGCATAGGCCACCTCGCGGGTACTGCCTTCGCGACGCAGCAGCCATTCCGCCGGCAGCTGCAGCGCCGCGCCTACCGGCGCTTCCACGTACAGCCAGGCATCGTCAGCCAGGTGCCGGGGAAGACGCTCGATCACCTGTTCCCACAAACCGGCGGCGAAAGGAGGGTCCAGAAACACGACGTCGGCCCGTGCGGGCGGCGCACTGCCCAGCCATTGCAGGGCATCGCCGGCAATCACCTCAACCTGGGCCCCTGCCCCCAGCCTTCCGACCACGCCGCGCAGTGCCGCCACCAGCTGCGGATCGCGCTCCACCAGCTGCGCCGACGCCGCGCCACGCGACACCGCCTCCAACCCAAGCGCGCCGCTGCCGGCAAACAGGTCAAGCACACGAGCGCCAGGCAGTTTAGGCATCAGCCAGTTGAACAGGGTCTCGCGTACCCGGTCACTGGTCGGCCGCAGACCCGGCAATTCAGGAACCTGCAAACGGGTATTGCGCCAACGCCCACCGACGATGCGCACCTGGCCGCTGGCGGCAGCTGGCGTCTTGCCGCGGACCGGGCTCATCCGACCCGCACCGGCAAAGCCAATGACAAAACGCGACAAATCAAATACATCGACGGCCCACACCCAACAGTTCCAAGTGCTGCAGATGATAGACCAGCGCCCGCGCTGGCTGCGCCCACCTTGAAATCGGCCCATTCACCCTTACCCATGCTGCAGCCACCGCGCAGCTGCGCGATCCATCAGCAACGGAGCACCCCGACCGATGAGCAACCCGAATCACAAGGAAACCCGCGGTTTCCAGACCGAGGTGAAGCAGCTGCTGCACCTGATGATCCACTCGCTGTACTCGAACAAGGAAATCTTCCTGCGCGAGCTGGTATCCAATGCCGCCGACGCCGCCGACAAGCTGCGCTTCGAAGCGCTGACCCAGCCCGAACTGCTCGAAGGCGGCGCGCCGCTGCGCATCCGCATCGAGGCCGACCCGGCCGCGCGCACCCTGACCATCGACGACAACGGCATCGGCCTGAGCCGCGATGAAGCCATCGCCCACCTCGGCACCATCGCCAAGTCCGGCACCGCCGAGTTCCTGAAGAACCTGTCCGGCGACCAGAAGAAGGACTCCAACCTGATCGGCCAATTCGGCGTGGGCTTCTATTCGGCCTTCATCGTGGCCGACCAGGTCGACGTCTACAGCCGCCGCGCCGGTCTGCCGGCCAGCGAAGGCGTGCATTGGTCGTCCAAGGGCGAAGGCGAGTTCGAGGTCGAGACCATCGACAAGCCCGAGCGCGGCACCCGCATCGTGCTGCACCTGAAGGAAGGCGAAGACAGCTACACCGACGGCTGGCAGCTGCGCAGCCTGATCAAGAAGTATTCCGACCATATCGGCCTGCCGATCGAACTGCAGAAAGAGCACCACGGCGAGGAAGCCGACAAGCCGGCCACGCCGGAATGGGAAACCGTCAACCGCGCCAATGCGCTGTGGACCCGTGCCAAGTCCGAGGTCAAGGACGAGGAATACAAGGAGTTCTACAAGCACATCGCCCACGACCCGACCGACCCGCTGGCCTGGACCCACAACAAGGTCGAGGGCAAGCTGGAGTACACCTCGCTGCTGTACACGCCGGGCCGCGCACCGTATGACCTGTATCACCGCGATGCCCCCAAGGGCCTGAAGCTCTATGTGCAGCGCGTTTTCATCATGGACCAGGCCGAGCAGTTCCTGCCGCTGTACCTGCGCTTCATCAAGGGCGTGGTCGATTCGAACGACCTGCCGTTGAACGTGTCGCGTGAAATCCTGCAATCCGGCCCGGTGATCGACTCGATGAAGTCGGCGCTGACCAAGCGTTCGCTGGACATGCTGGAGAAGCTGGCCAAGGACAAGCCGGAGGAATACGCCGGCTTCTGGAAGAACTTCGGCCAGGTGCTGAAGGAAGGCCCGGCCGAGGACTACGGCAACCGCGAGAAGGTCGCTGGCCTGCTGCGCTTCGCCTCCACCCACGACGGCAGCGGCGAGCAGAGTGTTGCCCTTGCCGACTACGTCGGCCGCATGATCGAAAGCCAGGACAAGATCTATTACCTGACCGGCGAGAGCTTCCAGCAGGTCAAGGACAGCCCGCATCTCGAGGTGTTCCGCAAGAAGGGAATCGAAGTGCTGCTGATGACTGATCGCATCGACGAGTGGCTGATGAGCTACCTCACCGAGTTCGACGGCAAGTCCTTCGCCGACATCGCCCGCGGCGACCTGGACCTGGGCAAGCTTGAGACCGAGGAAGACAAGAAGGCACAGGAAGAAGTCGCCAAGACCAAGGAAGGCCTGGCCGCGCGCCTGAAGACCGTGCTGGGCGAGGAAGTCGCCGAAGTGCGCGTCTCGCACCGCCTGACCGACTCGCCTGCCATCCTCGCCATCGGCGAACAGGACCTGGGCCTGCAGATGCGCCAGATCCTCGAAGCCAGCGGCCAGAAGGTACCCGACAGCAAGCCGGTGTTCGAGTTCAACCCGGCGCACCCGCTGATCGAGAAGCTGGATGCCGAGCCTGACATGGACCGCTTCAACGACCTGGCCCATGTGCTGTTCGACCAGGCCGCATTGGCCGCCGGCGACAGCCTGAAGGATCCGGCCGGCTATGTGCGCCGCTTGAACAAACTGCTGCTGGAACTGTCAGCCTGATGATCCACCCTCTCCCTTTCGCGCAGCGAAGGGGTGGGTTGGCAAGGGGTGCCCTGTAGTGCCGAGCCATGCTCGGCAGAGGCCTTCCCGGTAAAGCCCCAAAAGCTCCCCTCACCCCAACCCCTCTCCCGTAAACGGGAGAGGGGCTTATAGAGCAAGGAGCCTGTAGTGCCGAGCCATGCTCGGCAGAGGCCTTCCCGGTAAAGCCCTAAGAGCCGCCCTCACCCCAACCCCTCTCCCGCAAGCGGGAGAGGGGCTTGTAGAGCGAGGAGCCTGTAGTGCCGAGCCATGCTCGGCAGTGGCCTTCCAGGTAAAGCCCCAAAAGCCCCCCTCACCCCAGCCCCCGCTCCGCGCCCCAGCCCTTGCGCTGGCGCAAGCGCGTTCGATGAGCAGCGAACCAATGGTTCGCAAGCCAATGGTTCGCAAGCTGCTCCTCTCACCCCACAAGCGGGACAGGGGCTTTGGCGACAGCACTCTCGCCACCGCACCGCCGGCCTCCTGACCGCCAGTGGTAGAATGGACAACTGATTTCAGGCCTTTTTCCTTAATGTTCAGCTTCTTCCGCCGCAAAAAGACCGACGACGCCCAACAGCCCGCAAAGCCGTCCACGCTGAGCGCCGAGGAACTTGCCGCCGCGTTCCCGCAGGCACCGTCGGCACAAGCGCCGCTGCCCGCAGAACCCGCCCAGCCCGAAACCGCACAAACGTCGGTCGAAGCCCCGGTCGCTGCTCATACGCAGGTAGAGCCCGCAACAGAAGCCGCAGCAGCGCCCGCGCCGCTTGCCGAACAAGTTGTCGTGGTCGAAGCAGCCCCTGTTGCAGCACCAGCCCAGATCGAAGCACCGGCTGCCGCCGAAGCGCCCGCCCCTGCAGCCCTTGAAATCGCTCCGCAGGCGATGGAGCCCGTTGCCGCCCCTGCTCCTGTCGTTGCTGCTCCTGTTGTTCCAGTTGCAGCACCGGCTCCGGCCGCTGCCGAAGTCATCGTCCCCAGCTCCCCCGACTCAGACGCAGCACTGATTCCCCTTGACGCAGCTCCCGCCGCACCGGCTGGCAAGCTTGGCTGGCGTGATCGCCTGCGCAACAGCAGCTTCGCGCGCAGCTTCGGCGGCCTGTTCTCGCGCAACCCCAAGCTCGACGACGATCTGCTCGACGAGATCGAGACTGCACTGATCACCGCCGACGTCGGCATGCCGGCGACCACGGCGCTGGTCGAAGACCTGCGCAAGCGCATGAAGTCGCGCGAGTTCGCCGATGCCAACGCGCTGCTGGCCGCGCTGCGCGCCGACCTGATCGCAATGCTGCAGCCGGTCGCCAAGCCGCTGGTCATCGACACCAATGCCAAGCCATTCGTGATCCTCACCGTCGGCGTCAACGGCGTCGGCAAGACCACCACCATCGGCAAGCTGGCCAAGCGCTTCAAGGATCAGGGCCATAGCCTGATGCTGGCCGCTGGCGATACCTTCCGTGCCGCCGCGGTTGCCCAGCTGCAGATCTGGGGCGAGCGCAATGGCGTTGCCGTCGTCGCACAGGGTCAGAACGCCGATGCCGCTTCGGTCGCGTTCGATGCACTGCAAGCTGGCAAGGCTCGCGGCACCAGCGTGCTGATCGCCGACACCGCCGGTCGCCTGCACACCCAGACCGGCCTGATGAACGAGCTGAGCAAGATCCGTCGCGTGCTGGGCAAAATCGACGACACCGCACCGCACGAAGTGCTGATGGTGATCGACGGCACAACCGGTCAGAACGCGCTGTCGCAGCTGCGCCAGTTCCATGCTGCTGCTGGTGTCACCGGCCTGGTCGTGACCAAGCTGGACGGTACCGCCAAGGGCGGCGTGGTGTTCGCGTTGGCGCGCGAGTTTGGCATTCCGATCCGTTTCGCCGGCATCGGCGAGCGCCCGGAAGACCTGCGCGTATTCGATGCAGAAGCCTTCGTCGACGCGCTGCTGCCGCAGGCCTTGGGCAGCAACTGATCTGCTAGCCCCTCTCCCGTTTACGGGAGAGGGGTTGGGGTGAGGGGAAGCTCTACGAGCGGAATCTAAAGCTCCCCTCATCCGCCCCTTCGGGGCACCTTCTCCCGCCCGCGGGAGAAGGGACTCGATGCAATCGCCAGCCATCGCCTGCGAGCCAATGCCCAACTTCCCCAGCCAACTCCTCACCTGGTTTGACCAGCACGGCCGCCACGATCTGCCCTGGCAGCATCCGCGTTCACCGTACCGGGTGTGGCTGTCGGAAATCATGCTGCAGCAAACCCAGGTTGCGACGGCAACTCCGTACTTCCAGCGTTTCGTGCAGTCGTTCCCGACCTTGCGCGATCTGGCAGCAACCGACAACGACACCTTGATGGCGCACTGGGCCGGCCTGGGCTATTACGCACGCGCCCGCAACCTGCATGCCGCAGCCAAACAATGCGTCGAACTGCATGGTGGTGAACTGCCGCGTGATTTCGATGCCCTGCTCGCCCTGCCCGGCATCGGCCGCAGTACCGCCGGTGCCATCCTCAGCCAGGCCTGGAACGACCCGTTCGCGATCCTCGATGGCAACGTCAAGCGCGTCTTGACCCGCTACCACGGCATCACCGGTTTCCCCGGCTTGCCTGCCGTCGAGAAACAACTGTGGGCACAGGCTGAGGCACACGTCGCACAGGTGCCGGCCGGGCGCATGGCCGACTACACCCAGGCGCAGATGGATTTCGGCGCGACCCTGTGCACACGGGCGAAGCCAGCCTGCATCCTGTGCCCGCTGCAGCGCAGCTGTACCGCATATGCACGCGGCCTGGTCGATTCACTCCCCACGCCGAAGCCCAGCAAAGTGCTGCCGGAGCGCGAAGCCAGCGCCCTGCTGCTGGAAGACGCAGACGGCCGCATCCTGCTGCTCAAGCGCCCGCCAACCGGCATCTGGGCTTCACTGTGGACGCTGCCGCAGGCCGACACTGACAGCGCGCTGCGCGAGTGGTTCGCCGCCAGCATCAAAGGCAACTACGACAACGCCAACGAGCTGCCGCTGATCGTGCATACCTTCAGCCATTACCGCCTGCATCTGCAGCCACTGCACCTGCGCAAGGTCGCACTCAAATCCAAGGCCGGTGACAATGCTGATCTACGTTGGGTAGCGCGTGACGAGCTCGTCGCAATCGGCCTGCCCGCGCCCATCCGCAAATTGCTGGAACGTCATCCGGCGCACTGATTCGACAGGACTACACCATGCCCCGCTCCGTCTTCTGCCAATACGAACAACGCGAAACCGAGGGACTGGATTTCGTGCCTTATCCCGGCGAACTGGGGCAGCGCATCTTCGCCAACATCGGCAAGCAGGCGTGGGCGGCATGGCTGGCGCACCAGACCATGCTGATCAACGAGAACCGGCTGTCACCGCGCGCCCCCAAGCACCGCTCCTTCCTCGAGGAAGAGCTGGTGAAGTACCTGTTCTCCGGCGGCGCGGAAAAGCCGGCGGGCTACGTTGCGCCGGAAGCGGAATAACACCGGACCCTGTAGTGCCGAGCCATGCTCGGCACTACGGATGGCATCTCACTCCGTCTCGGTGCCCTGATCTGCAGCGCGCTCGGAGATCTTGGCCTCACGCAGCTCTTTCTCGGATGCCCGCAGGCTCTTCACGTCCAGTGGCTGGATGCTGTCGATCCGGCACGGCACACGTGCCATCGGACCGCCGCCATGCACGATCACGCGGTCAAAACGCGCCGACACCCGGCCCATCATGTTGGTAATGCTGATCGCCGGGGCGAATGACAGGTCCATGCATGGCCCACTGAGATTCAACAGCCAGGCTTCATTGGGCTTGGTCCACACCGCCAATGCACTGTCGCCCAGCTCGGTCCAGCCATTGAGCGAACCGAAGTACTTGAAGCTTCTCACCGGCTCACCGGCGTGCGCGCGATAGAGATCGAGCCGCTCGGCACTGGTCAGCTTTCCCGTCGTTGCACAGCCACCAAGAACGGCGGCCAACAGCATCGCAACAAGCATTTTCTTCATGACAGCAATCCTCATTGAAGGAAACAACCCGAACCCATGAAGCAGCTAGTACCTACCCAAGCATGCTAGCCCCATGGCGGCCACGGGACCAACACCTCCCTTTCGCGACTCAAACCCCGCTACTGGCCAACTCGTGCAGCCGGCCCTGGCGCAGCTCCAGCACGCGATCCAGCTTGCGCGCCAGACTGCGATCATGGGTGACCAGAACCAAACTGGTGCGGTGGACCCGATTCAACTCCAGCATCAGGTCGAACACGGTACCGGCAGTCTTGTCGTCCAGGTTGCCCGTGGGCTCATCACCCAACACGCAGCCCGGCTGGTTGACCAGGGCGCGGGCAACCGCGGTGCGTTGGCGTTCGCCGCCCGACAGCTCGCCCGGCTTGTGATCCAGCCGATGGCCAAGCCCAACCGATTCCAGCAAGGCCTTGGCGCGGGCGCTGGCGCCGGCCGGGTCACTGCCGCCCAGCATCACCGGGATCATCACATTCTCCAGCGCGGTGAACTCCGGCAGCAGGTGGTGGAACTGGTAGACAAAGCCCAGCGAGCTGTTGCGCAGCTTGCCGCGCGCGGCGTCGGACAGGGCCGACATGCGCTGCCCGGCCACATAGACTTCACCTGCCGTCGGCACATCCAGCCCGCCCAGCAGGTGCAGCAAGGTGCTCTTGCCTGCGCCGGAGGCACCGACGATGGCTACGGTCTCGCCGGCGGCAACGTTCAAATCCAGGCCGTCGAATACCGGTGTGTGCATCTTGCCTTCGGCATAGGTCTTGCCCAGACCCTCGGCGCGGATTACCGATTCCATCAATGCGTTCTCATTCATAGCGCAGCGCCTCGGCCGGCTGGGTGCGGGCTGCGCGCCACGCCGGGTAGATGGTTGCGGCAAAGCTCATCAGCAGCGCCACCACGGTGATCACGACGATATCGCCGGTCTGCATGTCGGTCGGCAGGCCGGTGATGTAGTACACATCCTCCGGCAGCAGCTTGATGTTGAACACGGTCTCGATCAGGCCAAGGATGCGTTCCAGGTTGAGGGTCAAGGTGATGCCGCTGATCACGCCGACAATGGTGCCGAACACGCCGATCAGCGTGCCCTGCACCATGAACACCTGCATGACGCCACCGGGCGTAAGGCCAAGCGTGCGCAGGATGGCGATATCGGCCTGCTTGTCGGTAACGAGCATCACCTGCGACGACACGAGGTTGAAGGCACCCATCGCCACGATCAGCGAGAGCAGGATGCCCATCACCGTCTTTTCCATACGCAACGAGTGGTAGAGATTGGCGTTCTCCTGGGTCCAATCGCTCACCCGGTAATAGCCGTTGAGGTTGACTGCCAGATCGCGGGCCACGGTATAGGCCTGGTCCATGTCGTGCATCTTCAGGCGCACGCCGGTGACGCCGTCCATGCGCAGCACGCGCTCCATGTCCTGCATGTTGGTGAAGGCGACGCCGCGGTCGACTTCATTGGAGCCAGCCTCGAAGATGCCGCTGACCTTGAAGCGCTTGACCCGCGGCATGGCGCCCATCGGCGTGCCCTGCACTTCGGCCAGCGTGGCCACGACGCTGTCGCCGACATCCACGCCCAACCAGATCGCCAGCTCCTTGCCGACCACCATGTTGAATTCGCCAGGCTGCAGGCTGTCCAGCTTGCCCTTGGTCATCTTCTCGGCCAGCACCGAGACCTTGGATTCCTGCGCCGGGTCAACGCCCTGGATGATCGCGCCCTGCACCCGCAGGCCGCTCAACATGCCCTGGATCTCGATATACGGCGCGGCACCGGCCACGCGCGGATCCTTGGTCGCCACGTCGATGGCGTGCTGCCAATTGGCCATCGGCTCGCCATCGGCACTGACCGTGGCGTGGGCCGACATCTGCAGCAGGCGGTCGCGGATTTCCTTCTGGAAGCCGCTCATCACCGCCAAAGTGGTGATCAGCACCATCACCCCGAGCGCAATGCCGAGGATGGAAGCCATGGAGATGAAGGAGATGAAGCCATTGCGGCGCTTGGCGCGCAGATAGCGCAATCCGATTGCGACAGGTAAGGGTTTGAACATGCGTGTCTGCCCGTGAACTGGTAGCTATGGTGCCATTCCCGGCGGCCGGCGGGAAACGCCATGCGCCTTCACGGCCAGTCGCAGTTCACGTCGTAGCGCGCGCGACAGGGTATCGGGCCAGAACAGCGCCTGCTGGCGCTGTTTTCCAAGCCGCCAGCGCAGCACCAGCAGCGGTCCGCGCTCGAGCAGTTCGACCTGCCCAACAGGCACTCCATCAACGCTCGGCGACCCCGGCGG
>QFOV01000294.1 GCA_003248565.1 Stenotrophomonas sp. | reverse complement strand
TCAGGGGCCAATTTGAAACTGGCGGAGCGGACGGGACTCGAACCCGCGACCTCCGGCGTGACAGGCCAGCATTCTAACCAACTGAACTACCGCTCCACACTTTCAAACTGTACTGCAATGCTTAACTTGGTGGGTGCTGAGGGTTTCGAACCCCCGACCCTCTCCGTGTAAGGGAGACGCTCTACCGCTGAGCTAAGCACCCCAGCTGAGCCGCTTAGTTTACAGCGTCTTTCAGAGCTTTACCAGCCTTGAAGGCAGGATTTTTTGCAGCGGCGATTTTGATCTCTTCGCCGGTCTTCGGGTTACGGCCGGTGCGCGCAGCGCGCTCACGAACCTGGAACGTACCGAAGCCCACCAGAGTCACGGCATCACCCTTCTTCAGGGCCTTGGTGATCTCGGCGATGACGGCATCAACCGCACGGCCAGCTTCAGCCTTGGTCAGGTCAGCAGCACCGGCAACGCCATCGATCAATTCGGTCTTGTTCATTCTGTAAAACTCCCTTTGCGGTAATCCGCGGAATTATTGAGTGGCACCCGTACGTCCCCAAGACGCACGACTGCCGAAGAACCTGCAAACACGCCGACAAAAAAACACTGCCGCGTGAGTCGCACTTTTATACCAGTGCCCCCCTACCCGCGCAAGCTGAAAAGCCTTTAATGACGCGGGTTTTGAGGGGTTTTACGTTCACATTTCAGTGCTTGACGCGGGCCGTCGGAGCTGCCTTCGCCTTGCCGCGAACTGCGACACGCTGCGCACTTTTGCCGACTTTCTTCGGCCTCAGCGGCGTTGCCAATGCGATATCCAGCACTTCGTCGATCCACTTCACCGGCACGATGGTCAGGTCGCGGGTGACATTGGCCGGGATGTCCACCAGGTCCTTGCGGTTCTCTTCGGGAATCACCACGGTGCGGATGCCGCCGCGCAGCGCGGCCAGCAGCTTCTCCTTCAGGCCACCAATTGCGGTAACGCGACCACGCAGGGTGATCTCACCGGTCATCGCCACTTCGGCCTTGACAGGCACCTTGGTCAGCGTGGACACCAGCGAAGTCACCATCGCGATGCCGGCGCTCGGACCATCCTTCGGCGTCGCGCCATCGGGCACGTGCAGGTGGACATCGTGTTTCTGCAGGAAATCCACGTCGATGCCGAGTGCTTCGGCACGTGCACGCACCACCGACAAGGCGGCCGTGGCCGACTCCTTCATCACGTTGCCGAGCTGGCCGGTGAGCGTGACCGCGCCCTTGCCCGGGATCAGCGTCGACTCGACCTGCAGCAGCTCGCCACCGACTTCGGTCCAGGCCAGGCCGGTGACCAGGCCGATCTCGTTTTCTTCCTCGGCACGGCCGAAGTCGAAACGCTGCACGCCCAGGTACTTGTCCAGGTTCTTCGCGTCGACCACCACCAGCGCCTTCGGCTTCTTGGCCGACTTCTTGGCAGCAGCCTTCTTCACCGGCTGCGGGCCAGCGAGGGCGATTTCCTTCACTACCTTGCGGCAGATCTTGGCGATTTCGCGCTCGAGATTACGCACACCGGATTCGCGCGTGTAATAGCGCACGATGCCGCGGATGGCATCTTCTTCGATCGCCAGCTCTTCCGCCGTCAGGCCATTGGCCTTGAGCTGCTTGCTGAGCAGGTAGCGGGTAGCGATGTTGAGCTTCTCGTCTTCGGTGTAACCCGGGATGCGGATCACTTCCATGCGGTCCAGCAGCGGACCCGGAATATTCAACGAATTGGAGGTAGCCACGAACATCACTTCGCTCAGGTCCAGGTCGACCTCGAGGTAGTGATCGTTGAAGGCGTTGTTCTGTTCCGGGTCCAGCACTTCAAGCAGTGCCGAGGACGGATCGCCGCGGAAATCCATCGACATCTTGTCGATCTCATCCAGCACGAACAGCGGGTTCTTGCTGCCGACCTTGTTGAGGTTCTGCACGATGCGGCCCGGCATCGAACCAACATAGGTACGGCGATGGCCACGGATCTCGGCCTCGTCGCGTACGCCACCCAGGCTCATGCGCACGAACTTGCGGTTGGTGGCTTTGGCGATGGACTGGCCCAGCGAGGTCTTGCCCACGCCCGGCGGACCGACCAGGCACAGGATCGGGCCCTTCATCTGCTTCACCCGCGCCTGCACGGCTAGGTATTCAAGGATGCGATCCTTGACCTTGTCCAGGCCGTAATGGTCGGCATCCAGCGTGTCCTGCGCGACCTTCAGATCCTTGCGGACCTTGGTGCGCTTCTTCCACGGCACGCCCAGCAGCCATTCCAGATAATTGCGCACCACCGCGGCTTCGGCCGACATCGGTGACATCTGCTTGAGCTTGTTGAGCTCGTTCTTGGCCTTGGTCTCGACCGGCTTGGGCATGCCGGCTTCGGCGATCTTGCGCGCCAGCTCTTCCATCTCACCCGGCGCTTCATCCAGGTCACCCAGTTCTTTCTGGATGGCCTTCATCTGCTCGTTGAGGTAGTACTCGCGCTGGCTCTTCTCCATCTGCGACTTGACGCGGCCCCGGATGCGCTTCTCCAGCTGCTGCACGTCGATCTCGCCGTCGACCAGGCCGACCAGCATTTCCAGGCGGTCGCCGACCTGCAGGGTTTCCAGCAGCTTCTGCTTGTCGGCCAGGCGCACACCGATGTGCGCGGCGATGGTATCGGCCAGGCGCGTTGGTTCTTCGATGCCGGCCAGGGTCTGCAACAGCTCCGGCGGCAGCTTGCGGTTGGTCTTGACGTACTGCTCGAACAGCGACATCAGCGAACGGGCAATCGCCTCGATCTCACGCGGCTCGCGCGATTCGTCCGATTCGATTTCCACGCCATGGCCCTGCAGCGAGCCGTCCTGCTCATGGACCTTGTCCACGGCAACGCGCGACAGGCCTTCGACCAGCACCTTGATGGTGCCGTCGGGCAGCTTCAGCAATTGCAGTACCTGCGCCAGGGTGCCGACGGTGTACAGGTCGGCAGCCGCCGGGTCGTCGGTTTCAGCCGACTTCTGCGCAAGCAGCAGGATGCGCTTGTCGGCCTCCATCGCGCGCTCCAGCGCCTGCATGGACTTGTCGCGGCCCACGAACAGGGGGATGACCATGTGCGGGAACACCACCACGTCGCGTAGCGGCAGGACCGGCAGGTCGAGGACTTCGAGTTGGGACTGGGCCATGGGGGCTCCGAGATTCGGTGGAGGCTAAATAAAAAAGCCGATGGCCCCGTTATGGGGCCATCGGCGAGGTGTTGCAAGAGCTGTCGAAAGCTGAACGTGAGCGGCGCAACCGCCTATTCACTTCAGTTCGCCCGGGTTCACTCGCCTGAGGCGGTTTTGACCGGTTCCGGCGGCGCCTGGTAGACGATGTACGGCTCGGATTTGTTCTCGATGACCGATTCGTCCACGACCACCTTGCTGACGTTTTCCTGCGAGGGCAGCTCGTACATGGTGTCCAACAGCACCGACTCGACGATGGTGCGCAGGCCACGGGCGCCGGTCTTGCGCTTGAGCGCCTTCTTGGCGATGGCCGACAGCGCATCGGGACGGAACTCCAGCTCCACGTTCTCCATCTCGAACAGCTTCTTGAACTGCTTGGTGATGGCGTTCTTGGGCTCGGTCAGGATCTGGATCAGAGCCGCTTCGTCCAGCTCTTCCAGGGTCGCGACCACCGGCAGGCGACCAACGAACTCCGGGATCAGGCCGAACTTGATCAGGTCTTCCGGCTCGACTTCAGCCAGCACCTTGCCCACTTCCTGCTTGCGCTCGGCGCTCTTCACCTTGGCACCGAAGCCAATGCTGCTGGTATCGGTGGAACGGGCCTGGATCACCTTGTCCAGGCCAGCGAACGCGCCGCCGCAGATGAACAGGATGTTCTTGGTGTCGACCTGCAGGAACTCCTGCTGCGGGTGCTTGCGGCCGCCCTGCGGCGGAACGCTGGCCACGGTGCCTTCGATCAGCTTCAGCAGGGCCTGCTGTACGCCTTCGCCGGACACATCGCGGGTGATCGACGGGTTCTCGCTCTTGCGCGAGATCTTGTCGATTTCATCGATGTAGACGATGCCCTGCTGTGCCTTC
>QFOV01000293.1 GCA_003248565.1 Stenotrophomonas sp. | reverse complement strand
CGGATGCCGGTGCCGGCACTCATCACCTGCACGTCGCCGGCTTCGGTACGGCCCTGGTTGCCCTGGTCGTCCTTGTGGCTGATGGCACCTTCGCGGACGTAGGTGATGATTTCCATTTCGGCATGCGGGTGCGGCGGGAAGCCGGTGCCGGGCTGGATGGTGTCGTCATTCCAGACCCGCATCGTGCCCCAGTTCATGCGCTTGCTGTCCTGGTACTCGGCGAAGGAAAAGTGGTGCTTGGCATCGAGCCAGCCGTGATTGGCTCCACCAAGGCTGGCAAATGGGCGACGTTCAATCATGGCGTTCTCCTGAAAGCGGTGGGGTTTCGATGGAGGAGAGTCTAGGCCTGCACCTCGATGCCGAGAATAGAAAGTATGGAAAAGCATTCTTTCCATTTGTGACATGATCGCCCCACCCTGCCCTGCGAGCTCCCGCCATGAACCGCCTGCCTGACCTGGAAGCCTGGGCCATCTTCGCCAAGGTTGCCGAAGCCGGCTCCTTCGCCCGCGCCGCCGAAGAGCTGCAGCTGTCGCAGGCCACCGTCTCCAAGGCCATCACCCGGCTGGAGACGCGCATCGGCACCAGCCTGTTCCACCGCACCTCGCGGCGCATGTCGCTGACCGCGGCCGGTGAAGCGGCGCTGGAGCGGGCGGCGCGCATCCTCGACGAGGGCGAGGCGGTGGAAGCCGAAGTAGCCGACCGTTCGGCAGCATTGCGAGGGTTGATCCGGCTGGCTGCGCCGATGTCGTTCGGTGTGTCGCGGCTGGCACCGTTGCTGCCAGCGTTCATGCAGGCGCATCCCGATGTGGAACTGGATATCCAGCTCAGCGACCAGATGGTGGACCTGGTGGCCGAGCGCTTCGACATGGCGCTGCGCATTTCGACCTTGGCCGACTCCAGCCTGCGTGCGCGCCAGCTATGCCAGGTCCGCATCCTGCTGGTCGGGTCGCCGGCCTACTTCGAGGCACACGGGCGCCCCACCCACCCGCGTGATCTGGCCCAGCACCGCGGTTTCCAGTACAGCTACACGCGCAGCGGCAACACCTGGCGCTTCCGCCACCCGCGCCATGGCGAGTTCGCGCAGACCGTGCCGCGCCAGCTGCAGGCCAACAATGCCGAGATATTCGATGCCGCCCTGCAGGCTGGACTGGGCTTGGCCTTGCAGCCGGAGTTCCTGGTCTGGGAGCAACTGCGTGATGGCCGCTTGCAGACAGCAATGGACGACTGGAAGGTGGAGCCGCTGGCTTTGAGCATCATCACCCCGCCCGGCCTGCATCGGCCGGCACGGGTACAGGCACTGATCGATTACCTGGCACAACGCCTGGAACGTGAACCGTGGGCGGCGCCTGCCCAGGCCGACTGATGAAACCAGAGGTCAAGCCGGTCTCCATCGACCGGCTCGCTGGCAATCAGAAGCGGACTTCCGCACCCAGGGTGAGGGTGTCGGCACCATTCACTTCGTACTCTTCGTCGTCGTAGTTGTACTCCGCCGAGTACAGGTAGCCGGTGTACATCAGCTGCAGGTTGAAGTGGCGGCTGACGTCCAGGCCAACGCCCACGCCTGCATAGAGGCCGTCGGTGCTGAAATCGCCCCAGTAATCATCCGACTTCGCGCGCCAGTAGCCAGCGCGCACGGTACCGAACCAGGCACTGTTCCTGCCGAAGCTGAAGCGCGCATTCGCGCCGATATTGGTGAACCTGACCTCAGGCACCAGGTAACCCTTCCAGTGGGTTTCCTGCAACTTGCCGGCACCAACCTCGATACCCACCTGGGCGAAATCTTCAATCTGCCAGCGGTAGCCTGCATTGGCCGAAACCGCACGCTGATCGACCTCTTCGTACACCCGGCCAGCCCCCCCCTGTACGCCGACGAAGAAGCCCTGTTGCGGCTGCTCGTTCCTGGACTGTGTGCTGCCCCATTGCGGCGCGGGAGCCGCTGCGGGTACCGCTACTGGTGTCGGTGTGATGGGCGAATCGGAAGTCACCTGCGACGCGGCCTCACCGGTCACTGGAGGTTGCGCTGGCGTTGCAGTGGCGGGTGCGGTCTGCTGGGCGCGGTAGGCAGCCCAACCCTTGGAAATGGACTGCGCATCGGCGGCGCCGGCAGTCAGCAGCAACAACGGAACGAATACAGCAAGGCTGTTCTTCTTCATCGGTTTCCATCCTGGATGATGCGTATTCCATTCTTCCTGAGCCGAACCGTCGCGCCCGCGGGACGCGCGCCGCCCGCTCCTGCAGACGCAGGACAGGCAGTTATCTGGATCGGAAGCCCCTAGGGACGGCACATTGGGGGCGGCCCGTGGCCGTGTCAAGCCAGTCCGGCCACGACAGCGTTGGCCTGCACGAAGATGCCGATGAAACAGCAACATTGGAACGAAGCCGCTGCAGAACACCGCTGTGATGCGCCAGCCCCTCCCCCCTCCGAACTGCGCAGTCAACGCGCCGCTGGATACGCCAGCATCACCACCAGATCCTCTTCACCAGCCTGCTGCAGCGCATGGCTGCTGCCGCTGCGGGTGAGCAGTGCGTGGCCGGGGCCGACTTCGTATTGCTTGCCATCCAACACGTAGAGGCCACGCCCGCTGACGATGTAGTAGATCTCGTCCTTGTGCTGCGGGTGCAGACCGATGCCGGCGCCCTTGTGCAGCACGCGCTTGCGCATCACGAACGGCAGATCACTCACATCGGCGAAGAACGAGTAGGCGGTGGTCGGTCCCGCGCCACCGTGCGGGCCCGATTGCTGGCGACCGATGTCCTGTTCGCGGATGACCTGCGAACCGTGGGTATTGCCTGCCTCCGGTTTTGGCGTGGCAACAACAGGTGCGGCAGCGCTTGGCGTGGAAGCCACCACGCCCTGCCCCGCAGTGATCGCACCACAGTCGATATCGCGCTTGAGCGTGGGCTTCAGTTGCGGCGCGATATCCACCCAACCGCGCATCACCAGGCAGGCCACCGCGGTCGCGCCGGCTGCGCTGAAGTGGGTACCGTCGGCCTTGTTCTGCTCGGGCACGAACATGAAGTAAGGTTTTGCGCCCTGCTCGCCCAGCGCGCGTATCCACGCCATCGAACTGGCGTTGAGATCGATCAGCTGCACGTTCTGCGCTTTGGCGACCTGCTTCATCGCCAGCGTGTAGCGCCCGTGGGTGTCGAGCAACGCACCGAAATCGTAGAGCAGGCGTGCGACCGGCGTGATCAGGATGGGCGTTGCGCCTTTGGCGCGTGCGGCGGCGATGTAGCGTGAGAGGAATTGTGGATAGTCGCTGTCGGGATCGGCGTAGCGTGTGGCGTCTTCCAGCTTGGCATCGTTGTGGCCGAACTGGATCAGTAATACGTCGCCGGGTTGCAGCTCTTTCTCGATTGCATCGAGCCGCCCTTCGTTGATGAAGCTGCGGGTACTGCGGCCGCCGACGGCGTGGTTGCGCACCTGCCATTGGTTGTCGTCGAGCCAGCTCTGCAGCACCTGGCCCCAACCGGTCAGCGGTGCACGTTCGGGGCCATAGCTGGCGGCAGTGGAGTCTGCGGCTATGAAGACGCGGTGGGGAGCTTCTTTGGCGTGGACCGAGGTCGAAAGACCAGAGAGTGCGATCAGGCAGATGGCGAATAGCTTCATGTTCTGCTTTTGCTCTGAAGCCCCTCTCCCCTTGCGGGGTGAGGGGTTGGGGAGAGGGGCCGCGATCGAAGATCGCTGGCTTGATGAGTTCCAGCACCAAGAAGCATGCGTGCAATGCACGCCTCCCCTCTTCCGCCCCCCGCCTCCGCGGGGGCAGGCTCTTCGGGCACCTTCTCCCGCAGGGGGGAAGGGCTGGTATCCAACATTACGAATGTGCCGTTGGGTGCATCGATATCCACTAACAACAAAGGCGCCCGCAGGCGCCCTTGTCTGCCCGCAAGGGCGCTACTGCATGCGTGGGCTTACTTGCCCAGCACGCTCTTCACGTAGGCGACGATGTTCTCGTCCTGCGCGTTGTCGAAGAACGCCTTCTGGAAGCGCTCGCCGCCGACGGCCTGCTTCACCAGTTCCTGGTCGATGGACTTCAGGCCTTCGACGAAGT
>QFOV01000292.1 GCA_003248565.1 Stenotrophomonas sp. | reverse complement strand
CTGGACGTGACGCCGTCGTTGATGGCCTTGCTGTCCAATACCTATGGGCTGAAGCGGCCGGCACAGACGCCGTGGCTGGGCACCGGCCTGGACATGGCCGAGAGCTTCCGCAGCAACCAGCAGTTTCCCTTGAAGCAGACCAAGACCAGTGCGCCGGAATATCTGGCCGGGCGTTGGTGGCTGCATGACGGCAAGTTGTACGAGCTGCAGGACGGCATGCACCTGGCCGAAACCGACGACGCCAGCGTGCGTGCCTGGGCCCTGCAGCGGCTGCAGCGTTACACCCAGGCCAATGCGATCTTCATGCAGAAGATCGCGCTGACGCCGGAAGGTGCGACGCCGAAGTTGGTCGCGTACAGCGCGCCTGCAGCTGCTGCCGAAGTGGCGGCGGCACCGGTAGCGCATGGTTTGTCGCTGGCCTCGGCCGAGCTTGCCACCGTCGCCGATGGCGTGCGCTTGACCGCGGTGTTCAGTAGTGGCGATCCCAAACCAAGCCGCTTGTTTGTGCCGCTGGCGGTGATGTCCGCTGAGGATGGCCGCGAACTGCAGGAAGTGTATGGGCAGGCAATGCAGCTGCCGCCGGGTGGCAGCCAGCAGGTGCAGTTGCAGCTGCGCCTGCCGCAGGATTGCGGTGGCCGCTGCTACGTGTCGGTATTCCCGTCCGATCCGGACAACGGCAAGGCGATCGGGCAGGGCCGTTACCACCTGCAGGTGGACGCCGCTGCAGGCGTGGAGAAGTCGCAATGAGCCGGAGCTTGAGCCTCGGTTTGTTGGCCGCGCTGTGCTTGTTGCCAATGGCGCAGGCAGCAGCGGCCAGCCGCGCGATCTGGACCTGGGAGGCCGAGTCGTACGCGATGATCGAAGACCCGGCCGTCGCCGATGAAGCGGTGGCGTATCTCAAGTCGCAGCGCATCGATACCGTGTATCTGTATGCCGACGCCTACAAGGACCGCAACCTCATCGTCGAGCAGCCACAGTTGTACCGCGCCTTCATCGAACGCCTGCACAGCAAGAACATGAAGGTGTATGCCTTGCTGGGTTCCTGGTACCTGAGCACACAGAAGTACGTGTTGCCGGAGCACCGCAAGGAGGCCGAGGCGATGTTCCGACGGGTGGTGGACTACAACGCCTCGGTGCCGGAAGCCGCGCGCTTTGATGGCGCCAACCTCGACATCGAGCCGCATATCCTCGACGAGTGGGACGACGATACGCGTGCGGACTTGCTGATTGGCTTCCTGGACATGAGCGCGGCGATGATGCGCATCAAGCAGGAAAGCGGCGCGACCTTGGCGGTTGGCCCGGCGATTCCGTTCTGGCTGGACGGCATCGAAGTGGACTGGAACGGCCGTCATCGTCCGGTCAGCGAGCACACCGTCAACATCTACGACTACGTTGCCTTGATGGACTACCGCGACAAGGCCGAGGGCCGGGACAGCATCCTGTCGCACGCCGCCAGCGAGATCGCCTATGCCAATGAAGTCGGCAAGAAGGTGGTGATCGGGCTGGAAGTCTCATCCAACGACATCGACAAGGTCACCTTCCATGAAGAAGGGCCCAAGGTATTCGAACAGGAAGTGCGCAAGGTGGAACGTGCGCTGCGTAACGAGCCCTCGTTCGACGGCTTCGCGATCCATCACTACCGCGCCTACAGGCGCTGGGCTGGGCAGTATTGGGAATGAATGGAACCCTCCCTTCTGCGAAGCAAAGGGAGGGCAGGGAGGGATGCTCTTGCTTGAGCTCCCTCCCTTTTGCGCAGCAAAGGGGAGGGTTGGGGAGGGGTGCTTCTAAAGCTCCAGTCGCCCAGCAAAACCCAACCCGCAAGCTCCGGTACTCAGAACCAGCGCAGGCACTCAAAGTCAGCCGCGAAAGGCACCCCTCCCCAGCCCTCCCCTGCGCTCTGCGCAAGGGAGGGGGCAGATGGCTGCGCCCCCGGCAGACGTCGCGAGCGCACGCTTCGCCCCCTCCCTTTTGCGCAGCAAAGGGGAGGGCTGGGGAGGGGTGCTTCTAAAGCTCCAGTCGCCCAGCAAAACCCAACCCGCAAGCTCCGATACTCAGAACCAGCGCAGGCACTCAACCTCAGCCGCGAAAGGCACCCCTCCCCAGCCCTCCCTGCGCTCCGCGCAAGGGAGGGGGCAACAGCGGCGCTTTGTCGGGGAGGCAGCTAAAACCGCCACAGCCCTTACAATGCGCCGATGGCGACGGAGCAGATTGAAATCTCGGAACGATTGGCGATACCGGAAACGGAGATCGTCGAGCGCTTCGTGCGCGCGTCCGGCGCGGGCGGGCAGAACGTCAACAAGGTCTCCACCGCGGTGGAACTGCGTTTCGACATCGCCGGCTCACCGTCCCTGCCCGAGCCACTGCGCGAGCGCCTGCTTGCCCGCCGCGACCGCCGGGTGACCAGCGAAGGCGTGCTGGTGATCGACGCGCAGCGCTTCCGCACCCAGGACCGCAACCGCCAGGATGCGCGCGAACGGCTGGCCAGCTTCATCCAGGCCAGCCTGAGCGTGCCCAAGGCACGCGTGGCGACCAAGCCTACCTACGGCTCGAAACTGCGCCGCCTGGACCAGAAAAAGGAACGCGCGCAGGTCAAGCGCGGCCGTTCCACACGTAATTGGGAGTAGTGCTTGAGCAACACGCCACCGACCGTTCCGGTTGTTCCTGCCGCCGTCCCGCAGCGCAAAGGCGCCGCCTTCAGCCGTTGGCTTGGGCGCAGCGTGCTGCGTCTGGGCGGCTGGCATATCCGTGGGCCGGTTCCGGACCTGGCCAAGGCGGTGGTGATCGCCGCGCCACATTCGTCCAACTGGGATGGCCTGTGGGGGCTGGCGGCAAAGATGGCCTTGGGCCTTGAAGCCCGCATCCTCGGCAAGGACAAGCTGTTCTGGTGGCCGCTGAGCCTGGTGCTGCGGCGGATGGGCGTGGTGCCGCTGGACCGCAGTTCGCCGCAGGGCACGGTGGGCCAGGCGGTGGCGATGATCCGTGACAGCGAGCAGATCTGGTATGCGCTGGCGCCAGAAGGCACGCGCAAGCCGGTGACTGAATGGAAGGGCGGTTTCCTGAAGATAGCGCGCATGGCCGATGTGCCCATCATCCCGGCCTATTTCCATTACCCGGAAAAGGTCATCGGCTTCGGCCCGGTGTTCCAGACGACCGGTGACGACGTGGCCGACATGGCTGCCGTTCGCCAGTGGTACCGGCAATGGATGGGCCGCAACCGCGGCACCGGCTGAGCCGCCGCGTCCGGCGCGGCTTGGCGCCACCATCGGCACATGCCGCTCACAGGGGAACGGAGTAGGGTGATGGGCTGTTCGAAGCCCGTTCCCAAGGAGCCGTTTCATGTCGCGTACCGTTGTTCTGGCCGCCGCCATCAGCCTTGCGCTGGCCGCCTGTTCTGGCAAGGAGTCCACTGCCCCCGTGACCGCCAATGCACCTGCGGAGGCCGCCAAGCCGGGCGATGCCTCCACCAACCCGTTCATGACTGTCAGCTCGCTGCCGTTCCAGGCGCCGGCCTTCGACAAGATCAAGGACAGCGATTACCTGCCGGCCTTCGAGGAAGGCATGCGCCAGCAGCTGGCCGAGATCAAGCAGATCACCGACAACACCCAGCCGGCCACCTTCGACAACACCTTGCTGCCGATGGAAAAATCCGGTGCCATCCTGGACCGCGTCAGCCGCGTGTTCTTCAGCGTGGTGCAGGCCGATACCAACCCGGAGCGGCAGAAGATCCAGGAAGACGTGGTGCCCAAGCTGGCCGCGCATGGTGATGCCATCCACCTCGATGCCAAGCTGTTCGCACGCATCAAGAGCATCTATGACGGCCGCGCCGAAGCCGGCCTGGATGCCGAGCAGCTGCGCGTGGTCGAGGAGACCTACAAGGGCTTCGTCAAGGCCGGTGCCGAGCTCAGCGATACCGACAAGGAAACGCTGAAGCAATACAACGCCGAAGAAGCCACCCTGTCCAACGACTTCCACAACAAGCTGGTCGCGGCCACCGCCGCCGGTGCCGTGGTCATCGATGACAAGGCGCAGCTGGCTGGCCTGTCCGATGGCGACATCGC
>QFOV01000291.1 GCA_003248565.1 Stenotrophomonas sp. | reverse complement strand
CTGGGCGCGCCGGATGTGCGCTATCTGGTCACCGTGCGCGGCAGCGATGCACAAGCCGCACTGGCCGCCAGTGAACGCTTGCGGCCGGCCCTGGATGCGCTGGTTGCGAACGGCGAGCTGGAGCGCTATGACATGGCCGCGCGCTATCTGCCCAGCGCGGCCGTGCAGCGCCAGCGCCAGCAACAGCTGCCGGATGAAGCCAACCTGCGCGCCGCGCTGGCAACGGCGGTGGCGGGAACGCCGTTCATCGATGATGTGTTCGAGCCATTCATCGCCGATGTGCAGAAGGCACGCCGTGCAGCGCCACTGCAACCGGCTGATCTGCACGGCACACCATTGGCGACGGCGGTTGATGGTCTGCTGGTGCAGGGCAAGGATCACGCCATCGCGTTGGTCTCGTTGAGCGGCCTTAACGATGTGGCAGCCGTAGCCAGCACCGTGCAGTTGCACGGCGCACAGTTGCTGGACATGAAGCAGGCCTCCGAATCCCTGGTTGCCGACTATCGCAGCCGTGTGCTGGTAGCGCTTGCGCTCGCCGTACTGCTGCTGGCACTGACCGTGGGCGCTGCATTGCGCTCGCCACGACGCGTGCTGCGGGTATTGCTGCCGATGATCCTGACCACCTTGCTGGTGCTGGCGGTGCTGCGCGGCCTGGGTGTGGAGTTGAACCTGTTCCACCTGATCGGCCTGATCCTCGCCGCCGGGCTTGGCCTGGATTACGGTCTGTTCTTCGAGCATGCCGGCGACAGCCATGCCGACCAGCTGCGCACCCTGCACGGGCTGCTGGTGTGCAGCGTGATGACGCTGCTGGTATTCAGCTTGCTCGGGCTGTCGTCGATCCCGGTGTTGCGTGCGATCGGCAGCACGGTGGCGCTGGGAGTGGTCTGCAATTTCATCCTGGCGTTGTTGATCTCGCGCCATCCAGCCCAGGAGCTTGGCCATGCCGGGACGTGAGGAAATTCTCAAACTCGTTCCGCACCAGGGCAGCATGTGCCTGTGGGACGAGGTAGTGGACTGGTCGGCGCAGGACATCACGTTGCGCGCGTTCAATCATCGCGATGTCCTGCATCCCTTGCGCAGCGACAACCAGCTGCGCGCGATCCACCTGTGCGAGTACGGTGCACAGGCGATGGCCGTGCATGGCGGCCTGCGCGGACGCGAGCGCGGTGGCGCGGTGGTGCCGGGCGTGCTCGTGGCCCTGCGCGATGTGCAGTTGCATGTGGCGCGCATCGATGACCTGCCGGATGCACTGGAGGCCACGGCACAGGTGTTGGCCGAAGGCGAGGGCAGCCAGCAGTACAGCTTCCGCATCCACCATCGCGACCAGCTGCTGGCCGAAGGCCGGGCCGCGGTGATGCTGCAGCTGCCATGAACATTCAATGAGACAAAGCGGAGCAAACCCCTCATGAGCAAGCAGCGACGTGCGCTGGTAACCGGCGGCAGTGGTGATCTGGGCGGTGCGATCTGCCGCCGGCTGGCCGCCGATGGCGCACATGTGATCGTGCATGCCAACGCCAACCTGGCGCGTGCCGATGCAGTGGTGGCACAGATCATTGCCGGCGGTGGCAGCGCGCAGGCGGTGGCGTTCGATGTTGCCGATGACGGAGCGGTCAGTGTTGCGCTGGAGGCGCTGCTGGCCGTGGATGCGCAGCGTTGGCAGCGGGTGATCGATGTCAGCCTCAACGGCTTCTTCAACGTGACCCAGCCGCTGCTGTTGCCGATGGCGCGCACCCGCTGGGGTCGCATCGTCTGCGTGTCGTCGGTGGCGGCGGTGCTGGGCAATCGCGGCCAGACCAACTACGCCGCAGCCAAGGCCGGCCTGCATGGCGCAAGCAAGTCACTGGCGCGGGAAATGGCCAGTCGTGGCATCAGCGTCAATGTTGTCGCACCGGGAGTGATCGAGGGCCAGATGGCGGCGGAGGCGTTTCCGCCTGAACTGATCAAGCAGACCGTGCCCGCCGCGCGTGCCGGCAAGCCGGAGGAGGTTGCAGCACTGGTGTCCTTCCTGTGCAGTGATGCGGCGGGTTACATCAACGGCCAGGTGATCGGCATCAACGGCGGCATGGGCTGAACGCGCGGCTCAGCCGTTGGCGTCGGTGCTGTCGATGATCGGTGGATTCCTGCGGATGGTGCGGTAAACGCGCCAGACGTGGCCGTGGCGCAGCGCAAGCAGCACGATATGGCTGGTGATGCGGTACAGGTCCTGCAGCGGCTTGAAGTGGCTTGGACGGAACTGCTCATCACTGTCGGCGCAGCGGTAACGCGATTCGATCGGCACCGACACGCAGCGCGTGCCAAGCCGGCGCGCTGCCGAGATCACCACCTGCGCTTCGAACACGAAGCCTTCGGCGGAAACATCGCGCAGGGCGATCACTTCGGCGGGGTAGAAGCGTTGGCCGCTCTGGCTGTCGGCCACCTGGTAATGCGTGCCCCAGGCGATGCCCCAGTCACCGAACTCGTTGGCCAGGCGACGGTACAGCGGCTGCGAGGCACGTTTGCGCAGGCGTGCGCCGATGATGATGCAGGCCGGGTGGCGGTTGGCGCTGGCAAGCAGCCGCGGCAGGTCGGCGGCGACATGCTGGCCGTCGCCATCCAGAGTGAGCACGCCGCGCAGGCCGCGGCGGTTGGCTTCGGCAAAACCGCTGCGCAACGCCTGGCCCTTGCCCATGCGCTGTGGATGGCGCAGCACGGTGACAGGGAGGTCGGCGATGCAGTCCGTGGTGCGGTCGCTGGAACCGTCGTCGACCACAATCACATACGGGAAGTACTGCAGCACGCCCTCGACCACCTGGCGGATACGCAGTTCCTCGTTCAGCGCCGGGATGACCACGGCGACGTTGTCGGCGCAGAGCGGACGCTGGTCATTCATGGAGGATGTCGATCTCCAGCCACTGATCCGTGCCTGAGCGCATCCATACTTTTTCCTGATCCATTGCCAAAGCTTCGAGCAGCGGCAGCGCCGGCTGCATTGCGTTGTCGGCGTACAGCTGCTGCAGCGGGCCCTGCTCCGCGTCCTGCGGTGGTGATGCGGTGTCGTGCAGCCTGAGCTGCAGGCTGGGCAAGCCGGCACAGGCCGTGCGCGACAGCACGAAGGCTGCTCCCAGCAGCCCGGTGCTTGGCGACACCTCGGCGGCCGGACCACTGGCATTGCCGTCATAGGCAACCAGCAGCACGGCTTCTTCGCCGGCATGCAGCTGCACCATCGCTTCCAGCAGGCCCTGCGCGAAGCTGTAACGGCCTGCGCTGATGGCGGTGGCGGCGACGTGAGCGCCGGCGCCGATGGTCCAGTAACCGGCGGCGGCGTTGTGCACCGAGTTGTGGAACTTGGTCGGCGAGATGGCGCAGGGGTCGTCCGCCAGCGTGGCGCACATGTAGTCGGTGATGGTCAGCTCGCCGTGGGTGGAGGTGAATACCGATGGTAGGGTCGCCGGCGCGCGGTCGGCGGCCTCGCACGCAGCCAGCGCAGCCTCCAGTGCAACCGCCACGGTGCCGGGCGCGCGGCGCCGCTCATTGGCTGCCAGCAGCTGCGGCGAGGGACGGGCTGGTGGATCCAGCGGGCGTTCGCCCTTGCGCATCCAGGCGCAGGCACTGTCCCAATCGGGAAGTCCCGTACCCCAGAAACCGATGCCTTCCAGTGTTGCTTCCAGCATCGTGCTCATCCTGCCTTGCCGAAGACCAGCGAGCAGTTGTTGCCGCCGAAGCCAAAGGAATTGTTCATTGCGTAGCGGATATCGGCCTGCGCGTTCTCGAAACGGATCTGCGGGCCGCAGGCCGGGTCGGGGATCTCGCTGTTCAAGGTGCCCGGCAGCAGCCCATCCTCCAGTGCCAACAATGCGAATACCGATTCGACGATGCCGGCTGCACCCAGCGTATGCCCGGTCCAGCCCTTGGTCGAGCTGGCGTGCAGGCTGGGCGGGAACAGTGCGGCGACCGCTGCGGCCTCGATGCTGTCGTTGGCCGGGGTCGAGGTGCCATGCAGGTTGAGATAGCCCACGTCGCCGGCCTCGATCCCGCCGCGCTGCAGCGCGGCCTGCATGGCCAGGCGTGCACCCAGGCCTTCGGGATGTGGCGCGGACATATGGTGGGCATCGCTGGATTCGCCGTAGCCGCGCAGCTGCAAGGCCGTGGCCAGGCCTGCGTCGGCACGTTCCAGGACCGCATAGCCGCCAGCTTCACCCAGCGACAGGCCGACCCGGCGAGCGTCAAACGGCTGACAGGGCGTCGCTGCAACCAGCTGCAGCGAGTTGAAGCCGTACAGCACGCTGCCGCACAAGGTATCCACGCCGCCGACCAGGGCGGCATCGGCCAGGCCGGCGTTGATCAGGCGCGCGGCTTGGGCGAAGACTTTGGCGCTGGACGAGCAGGCGGTGGCAACGGTGACGCAGGGGCCGCTCAAGCCGGTGGCCACCTGTACGAAATCGCCGAGCGAGTGTGGGGTGTGAATGCGTGGGCGCAGCATGTCCGGCGGGAAATGCAGGCCGCCATCGGCGCCGCGTTCAAGCCGGGCATAGGCTTCTTCGGTGGCGCCGATGCTGGAGGTGGAGGTGCCCATCACCACTGCCACCCGCGATGCGCCGTGGCGTTCACGTACCTGCTGCAGCGCGGCCAGCACCTCGTCCTGCTGCAGTGCGAGCCAGGCCAGCTGGTTGTTGCGGCAGTCGAACCCGGCAAGCTCCGCCGGCAAGGCCAGCCGTTCCAGGCCGTCCACCCGGCCAATCCAGCACGGCAGCGGCTGGTCGCCGAAATCGTTCTGCCGCAAACCGCTGTGGCAGCCGGCCAGGCCTCGCCGTTGTGCATCCAGACCCGCACCCAAGGCCGTGGTGGCGGTGTGCGCGAGTATGTTCAGCGGCGCCAGGCGCGGCGGTGATGCAGGCGTCACGTTATCTTCCAGGGCTTCGACGGGGCGCGAGTATATCGGCAGCTGGCTGTCTGGCGTTTCGACACGCGATGGCTGGACGGCCGGGGCAACGGAATCTTGATGTAGATGAATGTACAAAAGCCTGGTCGGTCCACGTGCTTGTTGGCCCGCCGCCTTTCAACAGCGCCAGATTTCCGACACAATCCCTGACTCCCGATGCAGGGCAAAGCCCGCTGGCATGCAAGCTTACGTCTACAAAAGCCAACGCAAGCAGGACACCTACGTGTACCTCGCCAAGCGTGATGATTTCGAAGTGATCCCGGCGGTGCTGGGCAACACCTTGGCGCCTTACACCTTCGTGCTGGAGGTGGCGCTGACGCCCGAACGTCGCCTGGCCCAGGCCGACGCCGCGCTGGTGCGCGCCAACCTGGCCGAGCGTGGTTTCCACCTGCAGGCCCCGCCGTTGCCGTTGGCCCCGGTGAAGATCGCCCGCATCGACGGTCGCGATGACTGAAGCATTGCGCAGCCGCGTAGTTGCCGCCGCGCTGGGCCTGGGGGTGTTGTTGATCCTGGCCACGGCGTTCGGTGGCGTGGCCGCGGCTGTGTGTGGCGTGCTGGCCCAGCCCGCCTTCGCCCTGGCGGTGTCATGGTGGCGGCGAACCCGCACGGTGACGCCGTCACTGGCCGTACTCAAACGTGAACTGCCAGGCCTGCTGGGGCTTTGGACCGGCGGCGCAGCGGTGGTTGCGGTATTGGTGTCCTGGCCGTTGGCGGCGCTGCATGACAGCGGCAGCCTGGCGGCGGTGTTGGCATTGAGCATCGCGGTCAGCGTGGCGTTGTTGGCGCTG
>QFOV01000290.1 GCA_003248565.1 Stenotrophomonas sp. | reverse complement strand
GCCGGTGCCTTCACGGCACGGGGTGCACTGGCCACAGGATTCCTTGTGGAAGAACTGGCTGATGCGGCAGGCGAACTTGACGCAGCAGACGCTGTCATCCAGCACCACGATGGCACCCGAACCCAGGCCCGAGCCCAGTGCACGGATGGTGTCGTAGTCCATCGCCAGCCCGTTGAGCTGCTCGGCGGTCAGCACCGGCATCGACACGCCGCCCGGGATTGCGCCCTTCAGCTTGCGGCCCGGACGCAGGCCGCCGGCCATCGCCAGCAAGTCGTCGAAGGTGGTGCCCAACGGCACTTCGAAGTTGCCGCCCTTGGTCACGCAGCCGGAAACCGAGAAGCACTTCGGGCCGCCGTTGTTGGTCAGGCTCAGGTTCTTGAACCACTCCGCGCCGTTGCGGATGATCGCTGGCACCGAGGCATAGGTCTCAGTGTTGTTGATAGTGGTCGGCTTGCCGTACAGGCCGAAGTTGGCCGGGAACGGCGGCTTGTAACGCGGCTGGCCCTTCTTGCCTTCCAGCGATTCCATCAGTGCGGTTTCTTCGCCGCAGATGTAAGCGCCGGCGCCGAGTGCGCCATAGATATCGATGTCGCAACCGCTGCCCAGCACGTTCTTGCCGAGCCAGCCGTGCTTGTAGGCATCGGCCAGGGCCTGCTCGAAGTGTTCGAACGGCTCGTGGTGGAACTCACCGCGCAGGTAGTTGTACGCCGCGGTGGAGCCGGTGGCGTAGCAGGCAATCGCCATGCCTTCCACGACCGAATGCGGGTTGTAGCGCAGGATGTCGCGGTCCTTGCAGGTGCCCGGCTCGGATTCATCCGAGTTGCAGAGGATGTACTTCTGCACATCACCCTTGGGCATGAAGGACCACTTCAGGCCGGTCGGGAAGCCTGCACCGCCACGGCCACGCAGGCCGGACTGCTTGACCATCTCGATGACGTCGGCCGGCGGGATCTTCTCTTCGAGGATCTTGCGCAGCGCGGCGTAGCCACCGGTCTTCAGATAGCTTTCGTACGACCACGGGGTGTCGTAATGCAGCGTGGTGTAGACCACGTTGTGCGGAAGCGGCGCCGGTCCGACCGGGCCCTTGGATTCGTGGTGTGCCATGCCTTACTCCAGCCCGTCCAGCAGCGCATCGACCTGGTCCAGCGTCAGGCGCTCGTGGTAATGGCCATTGATGACCATCATCGGCGCACCGGCGCAACCAGCCAGGCACTCTTCCTCTTTCTTGAGGTAGACGCGGCCGTCAGCGGTCGATTCACCGTGCTTGATGCCCAGCTTCTTCTCGCAATGGCGGACGATGTCGTCGGCGCCATTGAGCCAGCAGCTGACGTTGGTGCAGATGGCGACGTTGTTGCGGCCAACCTTCTCGGTCTCGAACATCGAGTAGAAGGTTGCAACTTCGTACGCCCACACGAACGGCAGGTCCAGGTACTTGGCCACGCCGGCGATCAGCTCGTCGCTCAGCCAGCCCTGATTCTGCTCCTGTGCGGCATGCAGGCCCTGCAGCACCGCCGAACGCTTGCGGTCCGGCGGGAACTTGGACAGCCAGTGATCGATGTGAGCGCGCGTCTTGTCGCTCAGCACCACCATCGGGTCGACGTTGCGCGCCGCCTCGAAATTACCCGTCGCCTTCATAGGCCGACCTCAACGAATACCAAAAGCTGAAAAACCGATGCCTGCGGCGGCAGGACCGCGCAGGCAACGGACGATGTCTGATCCGCCGGCATTACCGGTCAACCTCACCGAACACGAGGTCGTAGGTGCCGATCATTGCCACCACGTCGGCCAGCATGTGGCCGCGCACGACCGAGTCGATCGAGGACAGGTGGGCGAAGCCCGGCGCGCGCAGGTGGGCGCGGAACGGCTTGTTGGCACCGTCGGAGACCAGGTAGCAACCGAATTCACCCTTGGGCGCTTCAACCGCCGCATAGGTTTCACCGGCCGGCACGCAGTAGCCTTCACTGAACAGCTTGAAGTGATGGATCAGCGCTTCCATGTCGTCCTTCATCTCGGCGCGAGCCGGCGGGGCGACCTTGAAGTTCTTGACCATCACCGGGCCCGGATTGGCCTTCAGCCAAGCCACGCACTGCTTGATGATGCGGTTGGATTCACGCATTTCGGCGACGCGGACCAGGTAACGGTCATAGCAGTCACCCTTGGTGCCCAGCGGCAAGTCGAAATCGACCGCGTCGTACTTGGCGTACGGCTGCTTCTTGCGCAGATCCCAGGCAATACCCGAACCACGCAGCATCACGCCGGTCATGCCCCAGGCCAGCGCATGTTCCGGGGTGATCACGCCAATGCCGACGGTACGCTGTTTCCAGATACGGTTGTCGGTCAGCAGGGTTTCGTACTCGTCAACGCGACCCGGGAACTCCTTGGTGAAGTTCTCCAGGAAGTCGAGCAGCGAGCCTTCACGCGAAGCATTCAGGCGCTTCAGCGCATTGCCCTTGTGCCAACGCGATTCCTTGTACTTCGGCATCGTGTCCGGCAGGTCGCGGTAGACGCCACCCGGGCGGTAGTACGCCGCATGCATGCGCGCGCCGGAGACTGCTTCATAGCAGTCCATCAGCTCTTCACGCTCACGGAAGGCATACAGCATCACCGCCATCGCGCCCAGATCGAGCGCGTTGGAACCCAACCACATCAAGTGGTTCAGGATGCGGGTGATTTCATCGAACATGGTGCGGATGTACTGCGCACGCTCCGGCACCTCGATACCCACCAAGGTTTCGATCGCGCGGACATAAGCGTGCTCGTTGCACATCATCGAGCAGTAATCCAGGCGATCCATGTAACCGATCGACTGGTTGAACGGCTTGGATTCGGCCAGCTTCTCGGTCGCGCGGTGCAGCAGGCCGATATGCGGATCGGCGCGCATGATGGTCTCGCCGTCCATTTCCAGGATCAGGCGCAGCACACCGTGCGCGGCCGGATGCTGCGGGCCGAAGTTCATGGTGTAGTTGCGGATTTCCTGCTTGGCTTCGGCAGGATTGCTCGCAAAGGCCTGCGAAGCCTGGTGGAATTCCTTCTTTACGTCCGCACTCACTTGCTTGCCTCCGTCTGCGCGCGCTCGCCTTCAGCGGTCTGGAAACGGGCATCGTCGCGGATAACACGCGGCACGCCTACGCGCGGTTCGACCGAAGTCACCGGCTCGTAGACCACACGCTTCTTTTCTTCGTCGTAACGCACTTCGACGTTGCCGATCAGCGGGAAATCCTTGCGGAAAGGATGGCCCACGAAACCGTAGTCGGTCAGGATGCGACGCAGGTCCGGGTGACCTTCGAAGATCACGCCATACAGGTCGAACGCTTCGCGCTCGAACCAGTTCAGGCCCGGATAGATATCGGTCAGCGAGGCCACCACCGGCAGCGATTCGCTGGGTGCGTAGCAACGGATGCGCAGCAGCTGGTTGTGCTGGTAGGAGCGCAACTGGCAGACCACCGCGAAACGCTGCTTCGGCAGTGCGTCCGGCTGAGCGCCTTCGGCGGTTTCGTGGCTGGGGAACTCACCCCAGGCGAAACGACCTGCGCCACTGCCTTCCACACCACGGCTGAAGCCGTGCGAGGAAACGTCCGAGGTATCCCACTCGTCGCTGCCGTAACCGAGGTAATCGACGCCGCACAGGTCGGTGGCGTGCTCGAAACCGAGTTCATCACGCAGCGCCAGAGCGGTTGCGTGCCAATCGGCAACAGCCACTTCCAGCGTTACTTCGCCGCGCGGTTCGACCACCACAACCTGCGCACCGGCAAAACGGGCGCGAAGTTTATCGATGAGAGAAGGTGCTTGCTGGGCCATGGGGGCTGGCGTGCTCTTGATTTGAAAGGGGGTCAGCGTGCGATGGTCTGGGTACGCCAGATCTTCTTCTGCAGCTGCAAAATGCCGTACACCAGCGCCTCGGCCGTCGGCGGGCAGCCCGGGACGTAGACGTCCACCGGCACCACACGATCGCAACCGCGCACCACTGCATAGGAATAATGGTAATAACCGCCGCCGTTGGCGCAGCTACCCATCGAGATGACCCACTTCGGGTCCGGCATCTGGTCGTAGACCTTGCGCAGCGCCGGGGCCATCTTGTTGACCAGG
>QFOV01000289.1 GCA_003248565.1 Stenotrophomonas sp. | reverse complement strand
ATCTGACGATCAACGGCGGCGTGGACGACGCCGGCCGAATCGGTCCATTCCTGCGCCGCCCCGACCGAAACCGTGTTGGCACGGTCAGCGAACGAACCGGCACCCAGCGCGACGCTGTTCTCTGCGTCCTTGCTGGTCCAGGCATTGGAACCCAGCACCACTGCGTTCTGCGCCTGTGCATAGCTGTTGTAACCAACGACGGTGGCACCGTCCTCGGTCGCCCACGCCTCCGCACCCAGTGCGGTGGTGTGCTTGCCTTCGGTGACACTGTAGAAATCCTGGCCGGCCAGCGAATTGAAGCCGACTGCAACACCAAGCTCACCGGTGGCGGCGTTGTTGCCGACTGCGACGCCGGTCAAGCCTGCACGCGCCTGTACGCCGAACGCAGCACCTGCGATATCCGCGATTGCGTTCTGACCAACCGCTGTCGCCACGTCAGCGGCCTCGGCAAACGTGCCGATCGCCGTGCCGAAGAACGTTGCATAAGCGCCACTACCAACAGCCACCGCCTGCCACGCATCGGCGTAGGCACCGAAGCCCAACGCGGTAGCCTGACGTCCGGTTGCCCAGGCCGATGTGCCGATTGCGGTAGCAGCAAAGCCTGCAGCCTGCGCATCGGTACCGATGGCGGCGGAGAACAGGCCCTGCGCGTTGGCACCAGCGCCGATGGCCATGAAGGCACCTTCGCTGACCGAGGCATCAGTACCAATGGCAATGCTGTCGCCGTTCTCGGCGTTTGCATTCTGACCCAGCGCGATGCTGCCGGAACCGGTTGCCAGTGCATTGGTGCCGACCGCAACACTGTTGTCAGCCAAGGCATTTGCGCCGGTGCCGTAAGCCGATGCACCGTTGCCGATCGCGTTGGCAGCCTCGCCTGCTGCGATGGCGCTATCGCCCTCCGCATAGGCACCAGCATCGCTGTCGGCACTGCCGGTCGCCTTGAAGTACTTGCTGGTGTTTTCGGCAACTGCCGCCACTTCGTCGAGCTGCGATTTGTTCACCGCGTCGGTGCCTTCAGTACCGGCAGCGACATTGGTGATCTGGCGTTCGCTGCCAACATCACCCACCGACACGCTGTTCTCGCGATCTGCCCAGGAGTTCGCACCGATGGCGACGCTGTTGGCAGCCGCCGCGGTGGCGCTCTGGCCAAGCGCGGTGGAATCGTCCGCATCGGCCCAGCTGTTGAAACCTATCGCGGTGGCGTACTCACCGAGCGCCCACGCACCATTGCCGAACGCCGACGCACCGGTACCCGATGCCTCGGTGCTGATGAACCCACCGAAGGTAGTGCCACCCACCGCAGTCGATTCCTCGCCCGACGCAATCGCCGATTCACCCACCGCCGTGGTGCTGGTGGCAGAGGCGGAAGCACCCAGGCCCATCGCAACGCCATAGTCGCCACTGGCATCAGCGCCATAACCCACTGCCGAAGCAAGGTCTCCGGAGGCGGCGCTGTAGGCGCCCACCGCAGTGGTGCCGCGACCGCTGGCGTCGGCGCGGAAGCCACTTGCCGTTGCCTGCTGCCCGGAAGCAAGCGCCTGGCTGCCCTGCGCGCTTGCATAGGCACCGGTCGCTTCTGCGCCGCTGCCGACGGCGGTGCTGCCCAGCTCGCTGGCAAGACTGCCGGAGCCGACCGCAGTGGAATCATCGGCAGCCGCATAGGCGCCATCGCCGATCACCACGCTGCCATCACCACTGGCGATGCTGTTGCTGCCCAGGGCAATCGCATTGTCACCATCGACAAGGTTTCCGGCACCGAAGGCGCTGCTGTTGGCACCATCAACCTGATTGAAATTGCCGACTGCCGAACTGTTCTCACCGTTGGCGGTATTTACATACCCCACCGCGCTGGAATAGTCGCCTGCAGCCACGTTATAGCTGCCTACCGCGGTGCTTTCCACGCCGCTTGCCAGCGAGCCGACACCTGCAGCCATCGCACCTTCGCCGCTGGCCACCGCATCATCGCTGCCATCAGCTGCACCATTGGCCTTGAAATAGCGACCCGCCAACAGTGCGCCGTCTGCGGCCGCATTGAGTTGATCGAGGTTCACCGCATCGGTTCCGACAGTACCGGCAGCAACGTTGCTGATCTGTCGTTCGTTGCCAGCCGAGCCGACCGATACCGTGTTGGCGCGATCAGCAATGGAGCCAGCCCCCAATGCCACGCTGCCTGCCGCCGAAGCCAGCGTGCCAGCACCAATGGCCACCGCGTTCGCGCCCGATGCATCGGCGCTGTTGGCGATGGCGCAATCCACCAGGGTTGCGCTGCCAAGCACCATGCACTGCGCGTTACCGCCCACTTCCACCGACTGCGCCTGCGCCGCTGTTACCCAGGCACTTGCTCCCAGACCTAACGCAACGGCAACCGACAAGGCTTGCAGGCGTATCCCGGCGCTATGCCGCTCATCCATGACCACACCGGCCGAGCTGGACGATGCCAACTCCGACGCCACCACCAACTGCCCCAATGCCTTGTTCCATACCTTGCGGTAGATCCGGTTCATCGCTGCTGCTCCTCAAGTGGACGGGTTTTTTCGCTTGCAGAAAACCCCATCGCTGGACTGGCGTGCCCAACGATCCCCCTGTGGTGTTGTGGTCCCGGTCCCGCTGCTGCTGGGCACGTGAGGCTCACGCCTGTCGTGGTCTACCCCCCTGGTTCCATACCTGTCGGGCGACTACGGGATGGATGGAGTCTTAATCGACGATTCATGATTCGTCAAACTTTTGGCTCAAATCTCAGTTTTTGAGATGAATCTCTCAGATCTCTCAATTTGGTGAGATTTTCGAAAATTTACTTTTGAAACAGTCTCCTAGTCCCGAGAAAGCAGTGAGACATGGACATCCATCCCACTCGATGAAGGGACCGCCGTGGGAACCGAAACCCTTGGACTGCAATCGTTTCCCGACTCCCGTCGATTCCTCTGGAGCAAAGGATTCATCTTCCTTAAAGAACGGCGGACAGTTGCATTGCAGCAAGGCAAGTTGCGCCAACAAGTCCATCTCTGGGCGCGAAAGAGGACTGGCAAGGCTCCCGAAGCGTCAAGTTGCTGGCACCCTTCACTGACACAGGCGGCATTCAACTCCCGACCGTCTGGTCAGCCGAGAACGAATTGACCATTCACCGGGAGCAAAACTGCTCTGCCCCGAACACAGACAATCCACGTCCCCCCCCCGGTGAACCTGCAGTTCGGCCCTCATCAGCGCTGCATGTATCCACGCACAAAACGACATCCGAGAACGGAAAAAGCCCGCAGGCGTTGGCCTGCGGGCTTCTTCAAACTTCAATGTACGGCAATGAACTTTCGGCGGCTTCGCCTGTTCAGCCGCACCATACTCTTGCGTTGCGGAACATCCGCAGCCACGGCGAATCTTCGCCCCAGCTGCTCGGCGCCCAGCTCAGGTTGACCGTGCGCGGGGTGCGTTCCGGGTGCGGCATCAGGATGGTGACGCGGCCATCGCTGGTGGTCAGGCCGGTGATGCCGTCGGGCGAACCGTTCGGATTCAGCGGGTACTGGGTGGCCACACGGCCATCACCATCGACGTAGCGCAGCGCGATGCTGGCTGCTGCCTGGTCCACCGCGCTGTCGAACTCGGCACGGCCTTCGCCGTGTGCCACGGCCACCGGCAGGCGCGAGCCGGCCATGCCACGCAGCAGGATCGACGGCGACTCGACGACTTCCAACAATGCGGTGCGTGCCTCGAACTGCTCGCCGGCATTGCGCAGGAACTTCGGCCAGTGTTCGGCACCGGGGATGATGTCCTTGAGCTGACTCATCATCTGGCAACCGTTGCACACGCCCAGCGCGAAGGTATCCGGGCGGGCGAAGAAGGCCGCAAAGGCCTCACGCAGCGCCGGACGTTCAAGGATGGAGGTTGCCCAGCCACGGCCTGCACCGAGCACGTCACCGTAGCTGAAACCACCGCAGGCAGCGATGCCGCGGAAGTCACCCAGCTGCACGCGGCCTTCGATCAGGTCACTCATGTGCACGTCGTAGGCGTCGAAACCAACGCGCTCGAAGATATTGGCCATTTCGATCTGGCCATTGACGCCCTGCTCGCGCAGGATCGCCACCTTCGGCCGTGCGCCG
>QFOV01000288.1 GCA_003248565.1 Stenotrophomonas sp. | reverse complement strand
CAGCTTCAGCGCGGCCAGGGCGAGGATGCCTGAGCCGCAACCGAAATCGAGCACGGTGTTGCCGGCCAGCTTGCCCTCGGCCGAGAGCTGGTCCAGCCAGCGCAGGCACAGCGCGGTGGTCGGGTGGGTGCCCGAGCCGAAGGCCAGGCCCGGGTCCAGCCGCACGATGGCGGCGTCGGCCGCCTGTGCCGCTTCCGGCAGTTCATGGTTCCACGGCACGATCCAGGTGCGCTGGCCGAACTGCATCGGCTGGAACTGGTCCAGCCAGGCGCGCTCCCAGTCTTCGTCCTGGACGGCGCGGAAGCTGGCCTGGGTCCATTCCAGACCTGGGTCGAACGATTCCAGTGCGGCCAGCAGCGCCAGTGCGTTGGTGTCGGCCGGGAACAGCGCGCTCAGGGTCAGCTCGTTCCACAGCGGGGTCTCGCCTACCCCCGGCTCCAGGATCGCGCGCTCGTTGCTGGTGTCGGCGTCGGCATCGAGCATGGTCACCGCCAATGCGCCGACGTCGTCGAGGGCGTTCTCGTAGCGGGGCTGGGTGGCTTCGGTGCAGCGCAGGGTCAGTTCGAGGAAGGGCATGGCGGCGTACGGCAACGGCGGGACAGGGCACGCATCCTAGACGAGGCGGGCGCCAATTGCGCGTTCAGCTGGCTGGTTCAGCCGGGCAGGCTGTGGGTATTGATAGAATTCCCGACCTGCAACCGTGTAACCGGCTGACGCCTTCCCATGCTCTCCTTGCTGGCCAGAAAACCCTGGTATCTGTTGGTGCTGCCTGCGGCAGTGCTGATGGCTGCGCTGGGCGTTCGCAGTGGCAACCTGCTGCATGGGGACACGGCGGAGGTGGCAGCGGCAAGCAATACCAGCCCTGCCGAGCTGGGTGCGCCGCTGCTGGCTGTCCCTGTGGCGGCACCGGAGCCTGTGCAATCCACCGCGGTTGCGGCAGGTTTGCCGCTGGATCTGCGCGCCGCCTTCGAGAACGGCACTGACCTGTTCGCCTATGCCCACCAGCTGCAGGCGGCCGCCGATGCGGGCAATGCCGAGGCCGGTTGGATGGCCAGTCGCATCTACGACTATTGCGGCGTATTCGCGATGGACCCATCCGGCTACGCGCTGGACAGTGCCGCATTGCAGCGCATGGACCTGGGCGCGATCTCGGCGATGCTGACCGCGCGCGGCAAGGTGCGCCAGGGCTGCGCCGGTTTCACTGCCGCCGATGGGCTGGGCCGCGCGCGTCTGCTGCAGCAGCGCCTGGCCTCGGCCAAGGGCGGCAATCTGGCGGCCGAGGCGGCCCTGCTGTCGATGGGCGAGCCCTTGAACGATACGCCTGAATACCGCCGCGGGCTGGTGGAGCGTGTGCAGTCCTCGCAGGACCCGGAAGCCTTCCTGGCGATCTCCGGGGCGATGGGCACCGCTGCGGCTGGTGATGACGCTTACCGGGGAATGGTTGCCGGCAGCCAGTTCAGCCAATTGGCCTGGCAGGTTGCAGCGTGCCAGCTGGGCCTGGCATGCGGACCAGGCAGTGCATTGATGGTGGCGTATTGCGCCAATGGCGGGATCTGCTCGCGCGATCCCCAACAGGATTTTCAGTCTTTCGTCTACGACGCAGCGGTACCGCGCCAGGGTATGGAAAAAATGAACGAGATGGTCAACAGCCTGCGCGATGCGCGCCGAGGTGTGCGATGAATTACAAGCGCTTCCTGCATGGGGCAAAGTTCTGGGTCTGGGTCGTGTTGTTTGTGGCCTATTCGGCGGGCGCGGTCGGCGTGGTGCTGATCGATACCTACGAAGACCGCTACCGGGCGCTGTCCAAGATCAAGCTGACCACCGTCAAATCCGACGAAGACCTGCGCCGTGCTGGTGCTACCCAGGCGGCGGCGGTGTACCGCGCGCAGAGTGGCATGCCGTTCAACACCTTGCAGCCGGGCAGCAGCTTCCAGATCGTTTGGCCAGATGGTTCGGTGGAAACGGTGACGGTGGTTGATCCGTCCTCGCCGCTGGGCACCGAGCCGCTCAAGGGCAGCGCGGTGGGCGCCGAGTAAACCGGCGTTGCCAGCAGGCAAAAAAAAAGGCGGGGATTCCCGCCTTTTTTGTGTGCTTTACTACATTCCTGCCCCCTCCCTTTCGCGCAGCGAAGGGGAGGGTTGGGGAGGGGTAAAACCCTTGGACCTTCATGCCGAGCATGGCTCGGCACTACCGGTGCTGCCCTCGATCAGGTCAACGCAATCGAACGCGTCTTGCGCTCGGCCAGGCGCTTTTCCAGGTAGTGGATGTTCTGTCCACCGGCCTGGAAGCCCTGGTCGCGCATGATGCGCTGCTGCAACGCGACGTTGGTCTTGATGCCGTCCACCACCATCTCGCTCAGCGCCACCCGCATGCGGGCAATGGCGGTTTCGCGGTCCGGGCCGTGCACGATCAGCTTGCCGATCATCGAGTCGTAGTTCGGCGGCACCTTGTAGCCAGCGTAGATGTGCGTATCAACGCGCACACCCGGGCCACCCGGCGGATAGAAGCCGGTGATCAGGCCGGGGCTGGGAATGAAGGTTTCCGCGTCCTCGGCGTTGATGCGGCATTCGATCGCGTGGCCGTGCAGCACCACGTCGCTCTGCTTGATGCTCAGCTTCTGGCCGGAGGCGATGCGCAGCTGCTCGGCAACCAGATCGATGCCGGTCACCATCTCGGTCACCGGATGTTCCACCTGCACGCGGGTGTTCATTTCGATGAAGTAGAACTTGCCGTCTTCGAACAGGAACTCGAAGGTGCCGGCGCCGCGGTAGCCGATGCGGATGCAGGCTTCCACGCAGACCTTGCCGATCTGCTCGCGCAGTTCGGAGGTGATGCCTGGTGCCGGTGCTTCTTCCACCACCTTCTGGTGGCGACGCTGCATCGAGCAGTCGCGCTCACCCAGGTGGATGGCGTTGCCCTGGCCGTCGGCCAGCACCTGGATTTCCACGTGACGCGGATTCTCCAGGTACTTCTCCATGTAGACCTCACCGTTGCCGAATGCCGCCTTGGCTTCGGACTTGGTGGTCTCGATGGAGGCCTTCAACGCGCCCTCGGCATGCACGACGCGCATGCCGCGGCCGCCACCGCCACCGGAGGCCTTGATGATGACCGGGTAACCGATCTCACGGGCGATCTTGGTGTTGGTGACGATGTCTTCGCCCAGCGGGCCGCCCGAACCGGGCACGCACGGCACGCCGGCAGCCTTCATCGCGCGGATGGCTTCCACCTTGTCGCCCATCAGGCGAATGGTTTCCGCACGCGGACCGATGAAGATGAAGCCGGACTGCTCGACGCGTTCGGCGAAGTCGGCGTTCTCGGAGAGGAAGCCGTAACCTGGGTGGATGGCCTGGGCGTCGGTGACCTCGGCCGCGGCGATCAGTGCCGGGATGTTGAGGTAGCTTTCCGACGACGGTGCCGGACCAATACAGACCGACTCGTCGGCCATGGCCACGTGCTTGAGATTGCGGTCAACGGTGGAATGCACCGCGACCGTGCGGATGCCGAGGCTGTGGCACGCGCGCAGGATGCGCAGCGCGATTTCACCCCGGTTGGCGATGACGACTTTATCCAGCATGGCCGGCGCCTCAGGCAATCACGAACAGCGGCTGGTCGAATTCAACCGGGCTGCCGTTCTCGCCGAGGATGGCCACCACGGTGCCGGACACTTCGGCCTCGATCGGGTTGAACATCTTCATCGCTTCGATGATGGCCAGGGTTTCACCGGCCTTGACGGTCTGGCCAACGCTGACGAAGGCCGGCTTGTCCGGCGAGGACGAGGAATAGAAGGTGCCGACCATCGGCGCGCGCTGCACGTGGCCTTCCGGCAGGGCGTTGCCCGGCTTGGCGGTGCCGCCGGTGGAGGCTTCGGTCGGGCCGCTCATCGGCATGGCGGGCGCAGCGGCAGCTGCCGGAGCGGCGGCATAGACCGGTGCCGGTGCAGCGACGAAACCGCCGACCGGGTTGCGCGACAGGCGCACGGACTCTTCGCCTTCCTTGATCTCGATTTCAGCCAGGTTCGACTCTTCCAGCAGGTCGATGAGCTTCTTGATTTTGCGCAGATCCATGAGGGCCTCTTTGGTTGCAGTAAGTCAGTAAGGAGAAGGCGCG
>QFOV01000287.1 GCA_003248565.1 Stenotrophomonas sp. | reverse complement strand
TCCATCGCGGCGATTTCGTCCATCGGGTGCAGCAGCTTGCGCAGGATCCAGATCTTCTGCAGCAGCTCCGGTTCGATCAACAGGTCTTCGCGGCGGGTGCCGGAACGGTTGATGTCGATGGCCGGGTAGACGCGCTTCTCGGTGATGCGACGGTTCAAGTGCACTTCGCTGTTGCCGGTGCCCTTGAATTCTTCGTAGATCACTTCGTCCATCTTCGAGCCGGTTTCAACCAGCGCGGTGGCGATGATGGTCAGCGAGCCGCCTTCTTCAACGTTACGTGCAGCACCGAAGAAGCGCTTCGGGCGGTGCAGGGCGTTGGCGTCCACACCACCGGTCAGGACCTTGCCGGAGCTCGGTACGACGTTGTTGTAGGCGCGGGCCAGGCGGGTGATCGAGTCGAGCAGGATCACCACGTCCTTCTTGTGCTCGACCAGGCGCTTGGCACGCTCGATCACCATTTCGGCGACCTGCACGTGGCGCGCGGCCGGTTCGTCGAAGGTCGAGGAGACCACTTCGCCGCGCACGGTGCGCTGCATTTCGGTCACTTCTTCCGGGCGCTCATCCACCAGCAGCACGATCATGTGCACTTCCGGATGGTTGGTGGTGATGGCGGTGGCGATCTGCTGCATCATCATCGTCTTGCCGGCCTTCGGCGGCGAAACGATCAGCGCGCGCTGGCCCTTGCCCTGCGGTGCCATCAGGTCGAGGATGCGACCGGTGATGTCTTCCGAGGAGCCGTTGCCGCGCTCAAGCGTGAAGCGCTTGCGCGGGAACAGCGGGGTCAGGTTTTCGAACAGCACCTTGTTCTTCGAGGCTTCGATCGGCTCACCGTTGATGGTGTCCACGATCGACAGCGCGAAGTAGCGCTCGCCGTCCTTCGGGAAGCGGATGCGGCCCGACAGGTGGTCGCCGGTGCGCAGGTTGAAGCGGCGGATCTGGCTGGGCGAGATATAGGTGTCGTCCGGGCCGGCCAGGTAGCTGGCTTCGGCTGCACGCAGGAAGCCGAAGCCGTCCGGCAGGATTTCCAGCACGCCGTCGGCGGCGACGCCGTCGCCGTGGCGGGTCAGCACCTTGAGCAGGGCGAAGATCACGTCCTGCTTGCGGGCACGGGCCACGCCTTCGGAGATCTGCAGCTGTTCGGCGATTTCCAGCAACTTCTGTGCCGGCATCCGCTTCAGGTCGCTGAGCGAATAGACCGGGAAACCTTCCGGCACGCTCGGCATCTGGCGTGGGACAAAATTGTCGTTGCCGCCGTCGTTGCCCATGCCGTTGTCGTCACGCTGACGGTTGCGGTCACGATCGCGACGGTTGCGGAAACGGTCGCGGCGGTTGCCCTGACCCTGGCCCTGCTGATTCTGCTGGCCATAGCGCTGCTGGTTGTTGTTGCCTTCGCCGTTGTCCTGGCCACCCTGTGAGGTGTTGTTGTCGCCGGAGCTGGCTGCCGGGGCCTGGCCTTCATTGCTGGACGCCGCCGCGGCGGGCGCGGGAGGCGCAGCAACCGGGGCCGGTGCTGCCGGAGCAGCGGCTACCGGAGCCGGAGCGGCCGGGGCGGCTGGCAATGGAAGCGCTGGCTGGGCGGGGGCAGAAGCACCGCTGTCGGCGCTTTCAACGGCTTTGGCAACACGCGGCTTGCGCACGCGCTTCTCGACAGGAGCGTCGGTGCTCCCGGTTTCGGAAGGAGTGTTCTCGGACAAGTGCTTGATTCCTCTCGCTTGGATGTGCGAGCGCCCTGCGGGGCTGCGAACTGGTTGGGATGGTCCGGACGAGAACCCGTCCAGAGGGTGCGGCACGCGAATGCTGCCGGATGTAGCGACACTAACACCGCCAAACGTGGCGGCGCAAGCGCCTGCAAAACCCTGTTGGGCCGCGGTCGGGCTGGCCCGGTGGCCGGCGGCACGGGGCCGCCGGACCGTGCTGGATCAGACCAGCGCCTTGTCGATCATCTGGCTCAGCTGGCCCTTGCCGACTGCGCCGATCTGGGTGGCCTGGATCTGGCCATCCTTGAACAGCAGCAGCATCGGGATCGAGCGCACGTGGTACTTGATCGCGGTGGCGCGGTTCTCGTCCACATTGACCTTGGCGATCTTCAGCTTGCCGTCATAGGCATCAGCCAGTTCGTCCAGGACCGGGGAAATCATCTTGCACGGGCCGCACCATTCAGCCCAGAAATCCACCAGGACCGGTTCGCTCGATTGCAGGACGGCGCTGTCGAAGTCGGCGTCGCCGACGTGTAAAACCTTATCGCTCACTTGGAGTCTCCTGGTGCAATGCGACTGCCCATGCCGGGTTGGCGGTCGCATTGCGGTAAACTGGGGCATTGCGCGGACAGTGGGCAGGGCCCCGGTGTCGCGCGACCCGGCGCAGGGGCCGCAGTGTGCGACGGTGCCCGAATCGATGCAAGCTGCCCGGCCACACTGACCGGCTGGCACTACAAAGACGAAATCAATGAGCGACAAACCGCTAACCGACGTGACATTTTCCTCCTTCGAGCTGCAGCCGGCCTTGCTGGCGGGACTTGAAGGCGCGGGTTTCACCCGCTGCACCCCCATTCAGGCGCTGACCCTGCCGGTGGCTTTGCCGGGCGGCGACGTTGCCGGCCAGGCCCAGACCGGTACCGGCAAGACGCTGGCCTTCCTGGTCGCCGTCGCCAACCGCCTGCTGACCCGTCCGGCGCTGGCCGACCGCAAGCCGGAAGATCCGCGCGCGCTGATCCTGGCACCGACCCGCGAGCTGGCCATCCAGATCCACAAGGACGCGATGAAGTTCGCCGCCGACACCGGCCTGCGCTTCGCGCTGGTCTACGGTGGCGTGGACTATGACAAGCAGCGCGAGCTGCTGCAGCAGGGCGTGGACGTGATCATCGCCACCCCCGGCCGCCTGATCGACTACGTCAAGCAGCACAAGGTGGTTTCGCTGCACGCCTGCGAAATCTGCGTGCTGGACGAAGCCGACCGCATGTTCGATCTGGGCTTCATCAAGGACATCCGCTTCCTGCTGCGGCGCATGCCGGAGCGCACCACGCGCCAGACCCTGCTGTTCAGCGCCACCCTCAGCCACCGCGTGCTGGAGTTGGCCTATGAGCACATGAACGAGCCGCAGAAGCTGGTGGTGGAGACCGAAAGCATCACCGCCGACCGCGTCCGCCAGCGTATCTACTTCCCGGCCGACGAAGAAAAGCTGCCGCTGCTGATCGGCCTGCTGTCGCGCAGTGAAGGCGCCCGCACCATGGTGTTCGTCAACACCAAGGTATTCGTCGAGCGTGTTGCACGCGCTCTGGAAAAGGCCGGTTACCGTGTTGGCGTGCTGTCCGGTGACGTGCCGCAGAAAAAGCGTGAGAGCCTGCTCAACCGCTTCCAGAAGGGCCAGCTGGAAATCCTGGTGGCCACCGATGTGGCCGCACGCGGCCTGCACATCGACGGCATCAAGTACGTCTACAACTACGACCTGCCGTTCGACGCCGAAGACTACGTGCACCGCATCGGCCGCACCGCGCGCCTGGGCGAAGAAGGCGATGCGATCAGCTTTGCCTGCGAGCGCTATGCGATGAGCCTGCCGGACATCGAGGCCTACATCGAGCAGAAGATCCCGGTCGAGTCGGTTACCGCCGAACTGATGACCGCGTTGCCGCGTCCCGAGCGCGCGCCGCTGCCTGAGGGCGAAGAAGGTGAGAGCGTTGGTGCCATCTTCCGCGAAGCCCGCGAGCAGAAGGCCGCCGACGAAGCCCGTCGTGGCGGTGGTCGCACTGGCAGCAAGCCCGGTGAACGCCGTGGCGAGCGCAGTGGTGACGGCAAGCCGCGTGGCCCGCGCAAGCCGCGCGTCGAAGGCGCCCCGGCCAAGGCCGAAGACACGCCCAAGCCGCCGCGTCCGGCCGCCGAAGGCGCACCGAACGCCGCCAACAGCCCGGCAGTGGAAGGCGAGCGCGCACCGCGCAAGCGTCGCCGCCGTCGTCACGGTCGCCCGGTCGAGGGTGCCGAGGGTGCAGCACCGGCAGTGGTCAACACCAACGGCCCGGTGCAGGTACAGGCCAAGCCGATGCGTGCTGGCAACGACAGCGACTCGTTCCTGACCCGCCTGGGCCGCAAGATCCGCCGGATGCTGTCGGGCAGC
>QFOV01000286.1 GCA_003248565.1 Stenotrophomonas sp. | reverse complement strand
CAGCACCGAGGTACGGTCATGGCCCGACGACGGGAACAGCTGGCGGCCAATCACCAGGAAACGCGTGGTGTTGTCGGCGTCGTTCTGGATCGGCTTGGTCACCACCTTCTTCAAGCCATACACATGCCCTGCACTTTCACCGCCGATGGCCGCCGCGTCTTCCGCATTGCGGGCGCGTCGGGCACCTTCGGAGTTGCTGGACACCGGCACTTTTTCGGTCTTGGGCAGGTTGGCGCGCAACCACGCCGAGGTCTGCATGAAGGCCTGCGGGTGCGCGTAGATGCGCTCGATGTCCTCGATGCGGCCGGTGCGCGAGAGCAGGTACTGCTGCACGCGCAGCTCGACTTCGCCACAGATCTTGAGGTTGGAGGTCAGGAACATGTCCAGGGTGATCTGGATCGTGCCCTGCCCGGAATTCTCCACCGGTACCACACCGAAATCGGCGTTGCCGTTTTCCACTTCCTGGAAGATTTCTTCGATATTGGCCAGCGGCAAACCCAGCGCCGAACGACCAAAGTGCTTGTGCGCGGCCTGCTGGGTGAACGAGCCTTCCGGGCCGAGGTAACCGATCTTCAGCGGCTCCTGCTGGGCCAGGCAGGCCGACATGATTTCGCGATAGACGTGCACCAGCACTTCGTCACTGAGCGGGCCCTCGTTGCGGTCCACCACCATGCGCAGCACCTGTGCTTCGCGCTCCGGGCGGTAGTAGTCAACGGCTGCCGCGAGCTTGCCCTTGGCCTTGCCGACCTGGTGGGCGAAGTTGGCCCGCTCGGCAATCAAGGCCTGGATGCTGCGATCGATCTGGTCGATCTTGGCGCGCACATCCGACAGTACCGGCTTGGCGACGGCCAGGGTCTCGGTGACCGCTTTCTTGCTGGCGGCGGTCTTCTTCACCGCAGCAGGCTTGCTCGCGGCTTTCTTGGCGGCAGGTTTTGCTGCGGTGGCCGGTTTGGCCTTGCTGGCGGTCTTGCTTGGCTTGGTCGCCATGGAATCGTCTACCTGTTACTGGCCGGCGCAGTGCGCACGGCGGGATTGGTTCAACCGTTGCGCTGCTGGAAGTCACGCATGAATGCTGCCAGCGCCTGCGCGCCTTCCAGCGGCATCGCGTTGTACAGCGAGGCACGAATACCACCGACCGCCTTATGCCCCTTCAGCGCCAGCAGGCCGGCCGCCTTGGACTCGCTGACGAAACGCGCATTGAGCTCGTCGCTGGGCAGGAAGAACGGGATGTTCATCCGCGAACGCACGGCCGCCGCCACGTCGTTGCGGTAAAAACCGCCGGAGCCATCAATGGCGTCATACACCGCCGAGGACTTTGCCAGACTGAGTTTGGCGAAGGCTTCAACGCCGCCCTGGGCCAGCATCCACTTGAACATCAGCCCGGCCAGGTACCAGTTCCAGGTCGGCGGCGTATTCAACATCGAATCGCGGGCGACATGCGAACGGTAATCGAAGATATCGGCACGCGGCTGGCCGGCGCGTTCCAGCAGGTCACGGCGGATGATGACCACGGCGATACCCACCGGGCCAAGGTTCTTCTGCGCGCCGGCATAGATCACGCCATAACGCGACACATCGATGGGCTCGGAGGCGATCGACGAGCTGAAATCGGCGATCAGCGGCACGCCGCCCACATCCGGAACATCGCGGAACTCGATGCCGTGGATGGTTTCGTTGGCGGTGATGTGCACGTACGCCGCGTCGTCCGACAGCTGCCACTGCGAGCGCGCCGGGATATCCCGATAGCCACTGGCCTCACCGCTGGCGGCGATGTTGACATCGACATAGGGCTGGGCCTGCTTGACCGCGGTCTTGCCCCAGTGGCCACTGACCACGTAGTCCACGCGTTGACCCGGGCTGGCAAAGTTCAGCGGCAGCAGTGCCTGCTGGGTGGTGGCACCGCCACCGAGGAACAGCACCGCGTAATCGTCGGGAATACCGATCAGGCGGCGCAGATCAGCCTCGGCCTCGGCCGCCACGGCCATGAAATCGGCGCTGCGATGGCTGATCTCGACAATGGACGCACCTACGCCATTCCATTCCAACATCTCCGCCTGCGCCTGACGCAGGACCGATTCCGGCAATGTCGCAGGGCCGGCACTGAAATTGAATGCGCGCGTCATGTCACACCTGTTGAGCAGAACCCCTAGTATGCCGCAGCGCAACAGCCTTGGGCCATCCGGAAAAGGTTGCATCTGCACCCATTCCGGGCCGCCGTTTCAGCGCTGCCCATGCGGCGGGACATCGCCACCGGAACCGGTGCTCAGCGTGCCCCGAACAGCAACAAGGCGCTGATCGCCGCACCCAGCAGCAAGGCACTGAGCAGCAGCCACGGCCAACGCCGCGGCAGCCTGGACTTGGCCGGTGCCAGCGTCGATGGCTTGAGCGCGACCGGCTCGTCATCCTCCTCCAGCGGGAACGCCACACTGGCGGAGGCCGGGCCCAGCGGAATTTCCAGCACAAAACGGTGGTTGCCTTCGAACACCACCTGATCGCCGGCCTGTAGCCAGCAATGGCGGGTGTTCACACCGTTGACCAGGCTGCCGTCAGCTGAGCCCAGATCGCGCAGCAGAACCTTGTCACCGTGCCGCTCGAAACGCGCATGACGCGCGGCGAAGGCCGGGTCGTCGATGAGAATGTCGCTGGCCGGATCACTGCCGATGACGCGCGGCGTGTCCAGGGTAAAGCTGCGGCCGTGATGGCGCCCACCTACCCCGCGCAACAGCACCCGCAGGTCGTCGCCAGCATCAGTCGGGGCTTCAGGGGGATGCGCCACCTGCTCACAGTCGCCACGCAGCAGCATTTCCGCGCCGTCGGCATATACCGAATCGCCTGCCCGCAGCAGCGCCATGCGCCGCACCGGACGGCCGTTGACATGGATGCCGCGGCCGCCATTGGCAACCTGCAACCAGACCCCGCGCTGATCGGTACAGAACTGCGCCAACAGCAATGGGCCAACACTGCCGTCGCCCAACCGGACTTGACCCGAGGCGTGGCGCACAATGCGCTGGACACCCGGCATCAATGACTGATCCGGCTGCTGACGATTACTGAAATGGACTTGCAGAGTGCGCACCGGCAGCAGACTAGCAGGTCATCCGGTCATGCAGAAGGTGTACGCAAGGCTTGGACTACGCCGCGCCGGTCCGCACAATGGCGCATCTTTCTTACAAACAGCAGTCCAGGCCATACGCCATGTCCACCATTGATATCCAGCACGCCCATTCCCTGTCCGATGACAAGGCCCGCACCGCCATCGCCGAAGTCGCGGAAAAACTGCAGGAGCGCTTCGACGTGGCCACCCGCTGGGACGGCCCAGTGCTGCACTTCAACCGTTCCGGTGTGGACGGTGCCATCGAGCTGCTGCCGGGCGCGGTGCGGGTCAAGGCCGAGCTGGGCTTCCTGCTGTCGGCAATGAAAGGCATGGTGGAGTCCGAAATTCAACGCGTGCTGACCGACAAGCTCGGCTGAGCGGGTACCGTCACACAACTCGACCCGCCAAGCCGTTACGGTGTAGCTGAACTCTTCAACCCTGCACAGGAGCATCGTCATGACCACCTACGAGCAACGCCCGGAAGACGAGGACGACACCACTGGCGCGCAAGGCCAGGCCGAGCGCTTGACCAGGAAGGTGACCGAGTCGGCCCAGCAGGTCTGGCTGGCAGGCCTGGGCGCGTTGTCGCGTGCACAGGCCGAGGGCAGCAAACTATTCGACACCCTGGTCAAGGAAGGCCAGGACAGCGAAGCCCGTTCCCGCGAGCAGTCGCGCAAAGGCGAAAGCCTGCGCGACACCGTGGAGAACACCCTGGGCCAAGCCCGCGAGCGCGCCGCCGGCACCTGGGACAAGGTCGAAAAGTCGTTTGAAGACCAGGTCCACAACGTGCTGCGACGCATGGACATCCCCTCGCGCTCGGACATCGAGGCGCTGAATGACCGCCTGGACGCCCTCAACCGCCGCCTTACCCGGGCCGAGAGCCGCGCCGCGCACGACGGGCAGCACGCTGAAGACCAATGATGTTGCAAAGCAGCATTGGTTGAGCAAGAATCAATCACCCGCCAGCAGTACCGCGCCGTAAGTCTCCCTCCCCTCACGGCATCGGATGGCGGGTTTTTC
>QFOV01000285.1 GCA_003248565.1 Stenotrophomonas sp. | reverse complement strand
CGACATCACCGCGCGCCGATGGCAGCTCGAATGTGCCGAAGCGGATGAACGACGGTGCGACCCGGCACACCACCGCACCGGGTTCGGCCTGCGGATGGCCGTCGTAGAACATGTCACGCATCACCGCCTCGCCGGTACCAACCAGGCTCAATGCGCGGGTGGTGGGCACACCGAGATGATGCATGGCCTCGGAGCACAGGAACTCGCGCAGTGACGAACGCAGCACCGCACGGCCATCAGCGCCGCGCGAGTACGGGGTTGGGCCCGCCCCTTTGAGCTGCAGCTCCCAGCGCTTGCCGCCGGCCAGCAATTCGCCCAAGGAGATGGCGCGGCCATCGCCAAGCTGCCCGGCCCAATGGCCGAACTGATGGCCGCCGTAATTGGCGGCCCACGGCTGCATGCCGGCGAACAAGGCATTGCCGCCAAAGACCTCGGAAAACTCCGGGCTGGCAATGGTTGCCGGGGCGAAGCCAAGCAGGTCTGCGACCTCAGCCGAGTGTGCCAGCAAGCGCGGTGCAGCCACCGGCGTCGGCATCACAGCCGACCAGGCGGCACCCAGCACCTCGCGCCGCCGCGCGCCGGTTTCAGGATCACCGGGCAGCTCGCGCTGGAAGCGGTTATCAAATAGCGGGGGCGTGTCGTTCATCATCTGAAAGTGGGGACTGCCGGGCCATGCTGCAAGCTTGGCCCGTTGTGCTCAACGAGCGCCGCCGATCAAATCCAGCGCGCCGCCACGCTGCTCGGCACGCTGATAGGCCGGCCGTTCGGCGATGCGGGCCAGGAAAGCCTGCAGCTTCGGATAGTCGGTCATGGGACCAGCGCGGACTGCCGCCGCCTGGACCGGGAAACTCATCTGGATGTCAGCCGCGCTGAAACGCTCGCCGGCAAACCAGGTGGATTCGCCCAAGGCCTGCTCCATCCAGCCCAGGTGCAGACGCAGCTGCGGGCTGATGAAGCTCTTCATCACCTTGTCGACGATGCTGTGGGCAATCGGCTTGGCGAAAAATGGCAGCGGTGCCTTGCGCACTTTCGCGAACACCAGGCTCATCACCAGCGGCGGCATCGCCGAGCCTTCGGCGTAGTGCATCCAGTAGTGATAGTGCAGGCGTTCCGGCGCCTCCACTGGCAGGGGCTGCGGCGACAGGCTGCGCTGCAGGTCATAGCGGTCAGCCAGGTATTCCAGGATGGCCCCGGATTCGGCCAGGATCAGTGCGCCGTCCTGCAGCACCGGAGATTTGCCGAGCGGATGCACCTTGCGCAGTTCCGGCGGCGCCAGCCAGGTCTTGGGGTCACGCTTGTAGCTGACCACGTCGTAGGCCAGGCCCAACTCTTCCAGCATCCACAGCACGCGCTGCGAACGCGATTGTTCCAGATGGTGCACGGTGATCATCGCTGGCTCCAACGTCATTCAATCGACACGAGACAACATCCTAGCCAACACCTGCAGAACGCAGCGTCAGTGCAAGGCGAAGCTCGATGCGAAAACACAAATAAAAACGCCGGAAGCTTTCGCTTCCGGCGTTCCAAGCAACCTTACGGTAGCAAGGGGTCGATTAGACCGCCTGCACCTGGTCAGCCTGCATACCCTTCTGGCCCTGCACGGCGACGAAAGTCACCTTCTGGCCTTCCTGCAGCGACTTGAAGCCGTTGCCCTGGATGGCGCGGAAATGCACGAACAGGTCCGGGCCGCTTTCCGGGGTGATGAAGCCGAAGCCCTTGGCGTCGTTGAACCACTTGACAGTGCCGGTCTGACGATCAGACATGTACTAACTCCTGAAACATAAGTTGAAATAATCGCAGCCACCGGAGATCGGGGCCGAGACTGAGTTGCAGGCGTTGGTAAAGCGGATCGATGAGCCGATCAAGAAGATCAACTGCATCAGGCCACGATTCACGGTGACCCTTGCAAGCACAGTGGGATGGACAATACGCCGCTTTGTTCCAAAAAGCGATAATTACCGTATTCAGAAACCCAATTTGATTCAGTTCGTCTATTAAGTCGCTGAAAACAGTCAATTTTCTGACGATAGCCCGGAACCAGCAAAGTCCGAAAATCCAATAGACTGCGCGGCATGAGCACTGAAGACGTCGTTTCCGCCACCCGTTCAGCCACCCAGATCTGGGTCGATGCCGATGCCTGCCCCGTGGTGATCAAGGAAATCCTGTTCCGCGCCGCCGAACGGGCAAAGGTCGAGACCGTACTGGTCGCCAACCAATGGCTGCGCACCCCGCCCTCGCGCTTCATCCGTGCCATGCAGGTGCCGGGTGGGCCGGATGTTGCCGACGACGCCATTGCCGAGCGGGTGAACCCCGGCGACCTGGTCGTTACCCAGGACATTCCGCTGGCAGCGCGTGTGCTGGAGAAAAAAGCCGTCGCACTGAATCCGCGCGGTGAGCTCTATACCGCCAACACCATCGCCGAGCGGCTATCGGTGCGCAACTTCATGGAAGAACTGCGTGGTGCTGGCGTTCAGACCGGCGGTCCTGCCACCTTGCACGCGCGTGACCGCCAGGCCTTTGCCGCCCAGCTCGACCGCTGGCTCGCGCAACGGCGCTGAAGCTCACACCAGCTCACGCGCACTGCGGAATTCCCGCTGCCGGCCGCTGAGCGGATCAACGAAGGCCAAGCGCCGCGCCAACAGTTGCAGCGGCTGCCGGTAGTCCTCCGGTGCGCGCTCGATTACCTGCGGGTAGAAATCGTCACCGATGATGGGCGCTCCCAGCGCGGCCATGTGCACGCGCAACTGGTGTTTGCGCCCAGTCACCGGCTCCAACGCGTAATGCCACACATCGCCACGCCGCTCGATCACCTCCACCCGGCTCAGGGCATTGGCCTCGCCCGCCAGCTCGACCATGCGAAAGAACGGTTCACCGCGGCCGATACGACTGTTCCGCTGCAGCGGGAACTGCAGCGTCGGCAGGGCCGGGGCCAGGGCCTCATAGCCCTTGTCGATGCGACGCTCGGCGAATAGCCGCTGGTAGGCGGCGCGCGTCTGCGGATTGCAGGAGAACAACACCAATCCCGCAGTGCCACGATCAATCCGGTGCAGCGGCACCAGCTCGCGGTTGCCGGTGCTGGCGATCAGTCGCGCGAGCAGGGTCTGGCGCACGAAGCGCCCGGCCGGGGTGACCGGCAGGAAATGCGGCTTGTCGGCCACCACCAAGTGTTCGTCCTGGTGCAGGATCTGCTCGGCGAACGGTATCTCCGGCTCGTCGGCAACCTCACGGAAATACTGGATCTCCTGCCCTGCCCGCCACGGCTGCGCCGGCAGCAGCGGCCGGCCGTCGCTGCCCAGCACCCGCCCGCGCGCAAAACGGCCCAGCCATTGCGCCTGGCTTACCGCCGGGAAGCGGGCGCACAAACCCTCCAACAGGCTTGCCCACGGGCCTGGAGCGAGTTGCAGACGGCTTGGCAGGTCTTGGTCAGGCACGTTGAAACGGGTCCGGTGCGGGGCCAGGCATTATGATGGGCAGTCTTTGTACCCGGTATTCCCATGGCCCTCACCGCCACCATCCGCAAGGCCGAGCTGCAGATCAGCGACATGGACCGCGGTTACTACGCGACCCACAACCTGACCCTGGCCCAGCATCCCTCCGAAACCGACGAGCGCCTGATGGTGCGCCTGCTCGCCTTCGCCCTCAACGCCGAGGACCGGCTGGAATTCGGCAAGGGCCTGAGCAGCGAGGACGAACCGGACCTGTGGCAGCTGGACTACACCGGCGACATCGAGCAGTGGATCGACCTGGGCCACCCGGATGAATCACGCGTGCGCAAGGCCTGCAACCGCAGCCGTCGCGTGCAGATCGTCAACTACGGCGGCAATGCCTCCGACATCTGGTGGCAGAAGCAGGGCAAGCACCTGACCCGTTTCAACAACCTGTCGGTGATCGACCTGCCGTCCGCGTTCGTCGAGCGCTGGGGTGAGCAGGTGCAACGCGCGATGCGCTGGAGCGTGCTGATCCAGGATGGCGAGGTGCAGATCCTCAATGATCACATCCAGCTGGACGTGATCCCGGCCTGGCGCAAGCGCCCGGCGGAGTAAGCAGTAGTGGCAGACAAGCTAATCCGCTGCGACGTATTGGTGATCGGCGCAGGCGCTGCCGGGCTGATGTGCGCA
>QFOV01000284.1 GCA_003248565.1 Stenotrophomonas sp. | reverse complement strand
CTTGAGTGAACGTGCCATGGTCGATTAGCCCCTACGATCGCGGACGATGAACTGCTGAGTGCGCTTGTTATGGCGCGTCTTGTAACCCTTGGTCGGAACGCCCCACGGGGTGACCGGATGCGGATTACCCTGGCCGGCCTTGGCTTCACCACCACCGTGCGGGTGATCAACCGGGTTCATGGCCGCACCGCGGACGGTCGGCTTGACACCGCGCCAGCGCTTGGCGCCAGCCTTGCCCAGCTTTTCCAGGTTGTGCTCGTCGTTACCGACTTCACCGATGGTGGCGCGGCATTCGACCGGCACCTTACGCATTTCACCCGAGCGCAGGCGCAGGGTGGCGTAGATGCCTTCACGAGCGACCAGCTGCACGCCTGCACCAGCAGCACGAGCGATCTGAGCGCCCTTGCCCGGCTTCAGCTCGATCCCGTGGACGGTGGTACCGACCGGGATGTTGCGCAGCGGCAGGGTGTTGCCGGTCTTGATCGGGGCGTGAGCGCCCGAGATGACCTGGTCACCAGCCTTCAGGCCCTTCGGGGCGATGATGTAGCGACGCTCGCCGTCGACGTAGCACAGCAGGGCGATATGGGCAGTGCGGTTCGGATCGTATTCGATACGTTCCACGCGTGCCGGAATGCCTTCCTTGTTGCGCTTGAAGTCGATCAGACGGTAGTGCTGCTTGTGACCACCACCCACGTGACGGGTGGTGATGCGGCCGTGGTGGTTACGACCGCCGGACTTGCTCTGCGGCTCCAGCAACGCAGCATGCGGCGCGCCTTTGTGCAGATCAGGAGTGACCACGCGCACGGCCGAACGACGGCCGGGAGAAGTGGGTTTGAATTTCATCAATGGCATGGGATGTACCTCAGGCCTTGGCCGTTACATCGATGGACTGGCCATCGGCGAGACGCACATACGCCTTGCGCCAATCGCCGCGGCGGCCTGCACGGTTACGGAAGGACTTGTTCTTGCCCTTCACGTTCAGCACGTTGACCGACTCGACCTTGACGTCGAACAGCTGCTCAACCGCGGCCTTTACATCGGCCTTGGTGGCTTCGTTCGAAACTTCGAAGACGTATTGGTTGGAGATTTCCTGCAGGCGCGCGGTCTTTTCAGAGACTCGCGGTGCACGCAGCACGCTGAAGATTTTTTCGTTGGCGCTCATGCCAGCCACTCCTCGACCTTCTTGACCGCGTCAGCGGTGATGACGACCGTGTCGGCACCGACCAGCGAAACCGGATCCAGGCCCTGCACGTCACGCACCTGCACGTACGGCAGGTTGCGAGCGGACAGGTACAGGTGCTCGGAAGCTTCTTCGGTGACGATCAGCGGACGCTTGCCCACTTCCAGGCCAGCCAGCTTGGTGGTCAGGGCCTTGGTGCTGGTCGCTTCGACATCGAACGACTCAACGATGGTCAGGCGACCCTGGCGGTTCAGCTCGGACAGGATGGCGCACATGGCGGCGCGATACTGCTTGCGATTGACCTTCTGTTCGAAGCTACGCGGCTTGGCCGCGAAGGTGACACCACCGCCGACGAAGATCGGAGCGGTCAGGGCACCGTGACGAGCGCCACCACCCTTCTGCTTCTTCGACTTCTTGGTGGTACCAGCCACTTCAGAACGCGTCTTCTGTGCCTTGGTGCCCGAACGTGCGGCATTGCGGTAAGCAACGACGACCTGGTGAACCAGATCTTCGCTGAAATCGCGACCGAACACGGCTTCGGAGACCGAGACCTTGTTGTTGCTACCCGTGATAACGAGTTCCATCGTCATCTCTCCTTATGCCTTGCTAGCCGGACGCACGATCACGTCACCACCGGCTGCGCCAGGCACGGCGCCGCGGATGGCAATCAGACCACGCTCGACATCGACCTTGACCACTTCCAGGTTCTGCGTGCTCTGCTGCACCGAACCCATGTGGCCGGACATCTTCTTGCCCGGGAAAACGCGACCCGGGGTCTGGCGCTGGCCCAAGGAACCCGGCGCGCGATGCGACAGCGAGTTACCGTGGGTTGCATCGCCCATACGGAAGTTGTAGCGCTTGATGGTGCCCTGGAAGCCCTTACCCTTGGTGACGCCCTGGACGTCAACCGTCTGGCCGACTTCAAAGATGTCTGCCTTGATTTCGCCACCGACGGCGAAATCGCCGATCTGTGCGTCTTCAACGCGGAATTCCCACAGGCCACGACCGGCTTCGACCTTCGCCTTGGCGAAGTGACCGGCTTCCGGCTTGTTGACCAGCGCAGCGCGACGAGCGCCGACGGTCACCTGCACGGCGCTGTAGCCGTCGGTTTCGACGGTCTTGATCTGCGCGATGCGGTTCGGGGTTGCTTCAATCAGGGTCACCGGGATGGACTGGCCATCTTCGGTGAAAACGCGGCTCATGCCAGCCTTGCGGCCCACGAAGCCCAACGAATATTTCTTCGTCATGGTCGTAGTCCTCAGGTCAGCTTGATCTGAACGTCGACGCCGGCAGCCAGTTCGAGCTTCATCAGCGCGTCCACGGTCTTGTCGTTGGGGTCGACGATATCGAGCACGCGCTTGTGCGTGCGGGTCTCGTACTGGTCACGCGCGTCCTTGTCGACGTGCGGGGAGACGAGGATGGTGTAACGCTCGATCTTGGTGGGCAGGGGGATCGGGCCACGCACTTGCGCGCCGGTCCGCTTTGCCGTTTCAACGATCTCGCTGGCCGAACGGTCGATCAAACGATGATCAAACGCCTTCAACCGAATTCGGATCTTTTGGTCCGCCATGACGGTATTCCTATGGGTCTAAAGAGCGACAGGTCCGGCCCCTGAGTGTGCCGAACCCCATGAAAACGACGTTTAGCGCCGAAGCACTGCCCGTCGCGCGAATCCTTTCATAACAGCAGGGCGGCCCGGTTTCCCGGCCCGCCCCAGACATGTTCAAACGCACAAAAAACACCCCGTTGAACGGAGTGCCTCCCATGCGACCTGTCCTTGTCTGGCGAATACGAGGTGCGTCCTGCCCCTCTTTTCGCTGGTTGCGGAATTCCCGTAAACGGGCACTTCCGCGAGTGGTCGTGCATTCTGTCAGTATTCTTTCCCTATTGCAACTCACCCCTCTGCCGAGGTATGGGGTGCTTCAGGAAACAGCCGGATTTGCGGGGTTTGCCGCGTATAAGCGCGCTCCGCCCCTGGCGACCACACAGCCGATGTGCGCGGATACGGATGCCCCGGCTAACTGCGGGATGAATGGCCAGAGGCAGGTGCGGCAGTGAGAAGGCAGGGCAACAGGACTAACGGTACTGCGTCGAGCGCCCTACCCCGCCCAAGCCTGGCACCTGTATCGACTGGAGCCAGGCAAACCCTGAACAGGCTCGGATGTGAATACGCCCGCCCAGCCGCTTCCCTCGGGGAGCAGCATTATCCACGCGGGCGAAGCGGAAGTACAAATCCATCCGTGCCGCAGTCTCAGCCATTCAGATCATCCGGACTTTCCGCGAAAAGCTACCCTCACCCCAACCCCTCTCCCGTAAACGGGAGAGGGGCTAGCAATGCGTCGGCCGCGAGTGCTCTGCGAGCGCACGCAATCCTGCCCCCTCTCCCGCCGGGAGAGCTACCCGCAATGCGTCGGTCGCGAGTGCACTGCGAGCGCACGCAATCCTGCCCCCTCTCCCGCCGGGAGAGCTACCCGCAATGCGTCGGCCGCGAGTGCACCGCGAGCGCACGCAATCCTGGCCCCTCTCCCGCACGCGGGAGAGGGGTTGGGGTGAGGGGAAGCCGTTGACTTTAGCTTTTGGCCCTTGACTCCCAACCTCTGGCTTCCTCAGCCAATTGAAGCCGTGAGCCGTCAAAGCTCATGACACTTGAAGCTTTTGGCGCCAAAACCTCCCAGCCCCTCAAGCGCCAGGCTCTTCAAACCACAAGCGTCAAACACACACGCCGCACGAAACCCCTGCTCCGCCCCAGCCCTACCCACCTGACAAACAAAAAAAGGGCGGCCCGGAGGCCGCCCTTCTTTCAACACATTGCTTCGCGAGGAAGCGCAGCGTTATCAGGCAACGATCTTTGCGACCACGCCGGCGCCGACGGTACGGCCACCTTCGCGGATTGCGAAGCGCAGGCCTTCGTCCATTGCCACCGGGTTGATCAGGGTGACAACCATCTTCACG
>QFOV01000283.1 GCA_003248565.1 Stenotrophomonas sp. | reverse complement strand
CTGGCGCAGATCATCCACCTGCGCATCGCGCAGCGGCTGCACTGACAGTTCGGTGTCATCGACACCGGCGATGGCATCCACCGCAGCCAGGCGCTGTGCCGGCGTGGTGGTGTCAACCGGCGCGGGAGTCGCCGCCGGTGGTGCGCTGACGCAGCCTGCGAGTGACAGGGAAGCTGCAGCAGCAAGCAGCGCGTAGCGGATCAAAGACTTGGTATTCATGGGCGGGATTATCGCGCAGGCGTCTGCGCAGCGGGGGCCGCAGCCGGTTCAGGTTCCTTGCGATCCAGCCCCAGCCAACCGCGCCAGCCGCCGCTGGACTGTTCCTGCGCACCGTCAGCACCCTCTTCCAGCGGCACTTCCGCCGGCACAGCACAGGGCACGTACTGCGGCGCATAGCCCACCACGAACGGGAAGCGACGCGCGCCCGGGCAGGATTCGTCGGTGGCATTGCTGCCTGCCGCTTCCACGTACTGCCAGTCCAGGCCCTTGTTGTTTACCTGCAGGGCCTTGCTCGGCAGGTTGCGGAAGATACCCGACCACACCCGCATCGCACCGGAAGCGCCAAACAAACCGGTCTGCTCGTTCTGGTCGTTGCCCATCCAGATCACCGCCAGATGGTCACCGGTATAACCGGCGTACCAGCTGTCACGGCCGTCGTTGGAAGTACCGGTCTTGCCGGCGGCCTGCAGCCGCGACAGGCCTGCGGCGTTCAAGCCCGAGGCGGTGCCGCTGGACACCACCTGTTGCAGGCCGACACTGATCAGGTTGGCGGCGATCGAGTCGCCCTCCTGTGCCGGCGCCGGGCTCTTGTCATAGCGTTTGAGCAGCTTGCCCTGCGCATCGACCACGCCACGCACCGCATGCAGCGGCTGGATTTCACCACCGGAGGCGAGGAACTGGTACAGCTGCGCCATGCCGTACGGGCTCTGGTCGGTGGAACCCAGGATCACCGCCGGATTGGACTCGGCCTTGAGCCCGGCCAGCACATTGATCAACTGGGTCAGCCGTTCCGGCCCGACCTGCATGCCAACGCGCACGGTGGCCTGATTGTAGGAACGGGCCAACGCATCGATCAGCCGCACCGTACCGTGACTGCGGTTGTCGGCATTGCCCGGCGTCCAGTTGCGGCCGCGGCTGAGCTTGACGGTCACCGGTGAGTCATCGACCCAACTGGCCAGCGAGTAGCGATCCGGCTGAGCCAATGCCAGCAGGTAGACAAAGGGTTTGAGCAGCGAACCAACCTGCCGCTGCGCGTCGATGGCGCGGTTGAAGCCCGGTTCGGATACATCACGGCTGCCGACCACGGCCAGCACGTCACCATTGTGCACGTCAGTGACCACCAGGCCGGTCTGCAGCTCCGGGCGACGCTTGTTCTCCAGCGCCTTGATGGTGTGCGCCACCGCGCCCTCGGCATAGGCCTGGGCCGACGGCGACATGCCGGTGAAGACATTCAGGCCGGCGCCTTGCAGCACGCTTTCCGGGTAGTCGTTGCCCAGCTGGCGACGTACCAGGTCGACATAGGCCGGGAACCGGTTGGCGGCGGCGATACCTGCCGTCTTGGACACGCCCAGCGGCGCCTTGAGGGCACGCTGGTACTCGGCATCGTCGATCAATTTGTTTTCGTGCAGCTTGCCCAGCACGAAGTTGCGGCGGTCCAGTGCGTTCTCGGGATTGCGCCGCGGGTCGTAGAACGACGGGCCTTTGACCAGACCGATCAGCAAGGCGATCTGTTCGCTGCTCAGCGAGTTGAGGTCGCGGCCAAACCAGAACTCGGCACCGGAGGACACGCCATGGATGGCCTGCTTGCCGCGCTGGCCCAGGTAGACCTGGTTGAGGTAGGCCTCAAGGATGGTGGACTTGTCGTAGCGCGCTTCCATGATCAGCGCGTACAGCACCTCATTGAACTTGCGGGTGATCGTCTGTTCCTTGCCGATGCCGAGCAGGCCGCTGCGGGCCAGCTGCTGGGTCAAGGTGCTGGCGCCCTGCCTGGTCTCACCACCCGTACGGATGGTCACCCACACCGCGCGCGCGATACCGCTCAGATCGATGCCGTGGTGACGGGCAAAGTCCTTGTCTTCCACTGCCTGCAGGCCGGTGACCAGCAACTCCGGCACGTCACCCACCCGCACCAACCGGCGCTCTTCCTGCTTCTGTCCGTACAAGGTGGCGATACGTGCCGGGTCCAGGCGCGCAGCTTTCAGCGCCTTGCGGCTGTCGGCATCGCGCAATGAAGCCACCTGACCGCCGGAAACCACCACGTCTACCTTGCGCGCGGCGACATTGCCGTCAACGTCCACATAGCCGCGGCTGGAAATACTGAAGCTGCCGCCCTGCACCTTGTAGGTGCCGGGACTGTTGCCAGCGCCATCATCCCGGTAACCGGAGGCAGCCAGCTCGGTCTTCAGGGTATTGGGATTCATCGCCGTGCCAGGGCTGAGCACCAGCGGTCGCGCGTAGACGCGGGTGGGGATCTGCCAACGCAGCTCGCCAAAACGCTGGCTGACCTGACTGTTCAGGTAGAGCGTATAGGGGATCATGAAACCCAGCCCCAATGCGGCTGCGGCCAATCCCCAGGTGATCAAGCGGCTCCGCCACACAGGGCTGTTGCCGTCGGTATCGTCTTCGAACTGGTCGGAATCGTGGCGTCGTGGCACAGGGATGCGAGAATGTGGTTTGCAATGAGTCTAACGCAGCCGCATCCCCGGGGGCGTTGACCGTCAGTTCCCTGCTTAAGCTGGAGTTCCAAAGGAATGTCGATTTCGCTGGCCGATGCGCGCTACGCCGTCAACCGCATCATCGGCCTGGTCCGCCGGGGCCTGGCCAGCCTGCGCACCCGCGGCTGGCGGGCCACGCTGCACCGGGTTGGCGTGCATACCCGCCGGCAACCGCCCGCTCAGCGCGAACCGTTGTACTTCCCTGCCAGCGCCCCGTTTGCACCGTTCAGTGTGCCCAGCAGCGAACGCCCAACGGCCAGCATCGTCATTCCGGTCTACAACCATTGCGTACATACGCTGGCCTGCCTGCGTGCCTTGGCCGCGCATCCGCCTGCTGCCCGCTGCGAGATTCTGGTGATCGATGACGGCAGCAGCGACAGCACCCGCGCCTGGATGCAGCAGATCGATGGGCTGCGCTACCACCTGCGGGCGCGCAACGGCGGCTTCATCGCCGCCTGCAATGACGGCTTGCGGCTCAGTCGCGGCGACTACGTGGTGCTGCTGAACAACGACACCATTCCCCAGCCCGGTTGGCTGGATGCGCTGCTGGATACGTTCGCCCAGATACCCGCAGCCGGCCTGGTCGGTTCCCAGCTGCTGTATCCGGATGGCCGTCTGCAGGAATCCGGCGGTGTGGTCTTCGCCGATGGCAGCTGCTGGAGCTACGGCCGTTTCGAGTCGGCCGAGGATCCACGCTACAGCGCCTTGCGCGACGCCGACTATTGCTCTGGTGCAGCCTTGGCTATCCCGCGGCTCTTTTTTGAAGAACTGGGCGGCCTGGACAGCATCTATGCACCTGCCTACTACGAGGACACCGACCTGGCCTTCAAGGTGCGTGCAGCTGGACGCCGCGTACTGGTGCAACCCGCCAGCCGCGTCGTACACGATGAAGGCACCAGCAATGGCACCGACACCAGCACGGGGGTCAAGGCCTACCAGGTCCGCAATCAATCCGTGTTCGCCGCCAACTGGCAGGATGCACTTGCAGCGCAGCCCGCACCCGGCAGCGTGCCATCCCCTGCCTTGTTGCATCGGCGCCAGCGGCAGATCCTGATCATCGATGAGTGCCTGCCACAACCTGACCGCGACTCGGCCTCGCTGCGCCAATTCAACCTGATCCGCATGCTGCTGGACGAAGGCGCACATGTGGTTTTCCTGCCGACCCGCGGCGAGCCCGCAAGCCGAGCCAGTGACGCACTGCAGGCCATGGGCGTGGAGGCCTGGCACGCACCCTTCCTCGCCGGCGTGGGCAGCTGGTTGCGCGACAATGGCAAACGTTTCGCGGTGGTCCTGCTGGTGCGTTACCACGTTGCCAACGAATGCCTGCCCTTGCTGAAGCAGTTTGCCCCGCAGGCACGCACCGTGTTCGATACCGTCGACCTGCACTACCTGCGCGAGCGCCGTGGTGCCGAGCTGGCCCGCGACCAGCGCCTGCTGCG
>QFOV01000282.1 GCA_003248565.1 Stenotrophomonas sp. | reverse complement strand
GTCGCGGGTGAAGACCTGCACGTCGATGACGGTGCCGTCCATGCCCGGCGGAACGCGCAGCGAGCTGTCCTTAACGTCCGAAGCCTTCTCGCCGAAGATGGCGCGCAGCAGCTTCTCTTCCGGGGTCAGCTGGCTCTCGCCCTTCGGCGTGACCTTGCCAACCATGATGTCGCCGGCGCGCACTTCCGCACCGATGTACACCACGCCGGATTCGTCCAGACGGTTCAGCGCCTGCTCGGACACGTTCGGGATGTCGGCGGAAATTTCCTCCGGCCCCAACTTGGTGTCACGCGCAACGCAGGTCAGTTCTTCGATGTGGATCGTGGTGTAACGATCTTCCTCGACCACACGCTCGGACAGCAGGATGGAGTCTTCGAAGTTGTAGCCGTTCCACGGCATGAAGGCGATCAGCATGTTCTGGCCCAGCGCCAGCTCACCGATGTCGGTGGACGGGCCATCGGCCAGCACGTCGCCGCGCGCGATCACGTCACCCACGTTCACCAGCGGACGCTGGTTGATGCAGGTGTTCTGGTTCGAACGGGTGTACTTGATCAGGTTGTAGATATCCACGCCGGCATCTGCCGGATCGGTGATCTCGTTCTCGTTGGCCTTGACCACGATGCGGCCGGCGTCGATCTGCACGATCTGGCCACCACGCAGGGCGTTCACGGTCACACCCGAGTCACGCGCCACGGCGCGTTCGATACCGGTACCCACCAGCGGCTTCTGTGCACGCAGGGTCGGCACGGCCTGGCGCTGCATGTTGGCGCCCATCAGTGCACGGTTTGCGTCATCGTGCTCCAGGAACGGAACCAGCGCGGCAGCGACCGACACGGTCTGCATCGGCGAGACGTCCATGAAGTGGACTTCTGCCGGCGGCTTGAGCAGCGACTCACCCTGGAAGCGGCACGGCACGAACTGCTCGGTGAGCATGCCCTTGGCATCGGTCAGGGCGTTGGCCTGGGCGATGACGTACTCGTTCTCTTCGATGGCCGACAGGAACTCGACTTCGTCGGAAACCTTGCCGTCATGCACCTTGCGGTACGGGGTTTCCAGGAAGCCGTACTTGTTGGTGCGTGCGAACACGGCCAACGAGTTGATCAGGCCGATGTTCGGGCCTTCCGGCGTTTCGATGGTGCAGACGCGGCCGTAATGGGTCGGGTGCACGTCGCGGACTTCGAAGCCAGCGCGTTCGCGGGTCAGGCCGCCCGGGCCCAGCGCCGAGACGCGACGCTTGTGCGTCACTTCCGACAGCGGGTTGTTCTGGTCCATGAACTGCGACAGCTGCGAGGAACCGAAGAATTCCTTGATCGCGGCAGCCACCGGCTTGGCGTTGATCAGTTCCTGCGGGGTCAAGCCTTCCGACTCGGCCATCGACAGGCGCTCCTTGACCGCGCGCTCGACGCGGACCAGGCCCACGCGGAACACGTTCTCGGCCATTTCACCGACCGAACGCACGCGACGGTTGCCCAGGTGATCGATGTCATCGACCACGCCGCGGCCGTTGCGGATCTCGGTCAGCACCTTGATCACGTCCAGGATGTCCGAACCTTCGCCGTGTGCGGCGACCAGGCGCTTGGATTCCTCGTCGTTGCGCTCACCGAAGTACTTGCGGTCGTACAGCACCGACTCACCGGTGACTTCCTTGCGGCCGACACGACGGTTGAACTTCATGCGGCCAACCGTGGACAGGTCGTAGCGCTCGAAGGTGAAGAACAGGTTGTGGAACAGGTTCTGCGCGGCGTCCTTGGTCGGCGGCTCGCCCGGACGCATCATGCGATAGATTTCGACCAGCGCTTCGAGCTGGGTCTTGGTGCCATCGATGCGCAGGGTATTGGACAGGTACGGGCCACGATCCAGATCGTTCACCCACAGCGTGCCCACTGCATCAACGCCCGCCTTGCGGAAGTTCTGCAGCTGCTCGTCGCTGATTTCGTCGTTGGCCTGGGCCAGCAGTTCACCGGTGTTGGCATCAACCACGTCGTGCGACAGGATGCGGCCGACGATGTAGTCGTCCGGCACGGCCAGGGCGGCAATGCCCGAGGCCTGCAGCTGCTTGATGTGGCGCGCGGTGATGCGCTTGCCGGCTTCCACGATGACCTTGTCGCCGTCAGCCAGGTCGAAATTCAGCGTTTCGCCACGCAGACGCTCCGGCACCAGCTCCAGCTGCACGCCTTCGTCCGGGTTGATGTGGAAGGTGTTGACCTCGAAGAACTCGGCCAGCATCTCTTCGTTGTTGTAGCCCAGCGCACGCAGCAGCACCGACACCGGCAACTTGCGGCGACGGTCGATACGGGTGAACAGTGCGTCCTTCGGGTCGAACTCGAAGTCCAGCCAGGAACCGCGGTACGGAATGATGCGGGCGCTGTACAGCAGCTTGCCCGAGCTGTGGGTCTTGCCACGGTCGTGGTCGAAGAACACGCCCGGCGAACGGTGCAGCTGCGACACGATGACGCGCTCGGTACCGTTGACGATGAAGGTGCCGTTGTCGGTCATCAACGGGATTTCGCCCAGATAGACCTCCTGCTCCTTCACGTACTTGATCGCCTTGGTGGACGATTCGCGGTCGTAGATGACCAGACGCACGGTGACGCGCAGCGGCGCGCCGTAGCTCATGCCACGCTGGCGGCACTCGCGCTCGTCAAACACCGGATCGCCCAGCTTGTAGCCGACGTATTCCAGGGCAGCATTGCCGCTGTAGCTGGAAATCGGGAACACCGACTTCAGCGCAGCATGCAGGCCGTGGTCGGAGCGCTTGGCCGGATCGATGTTTTCCTGCAGGAATTCGCGGTACGAATCAACCTGGATCGCGAGCAGGAACGGCACCTCGAGGATCGAGCGCTGCTTGCCGAAATCTTTGCGGATGCGCTTTTTTTCGGTGTACGAATAGGACGTCATGAGGTCTTCCACCTTGTTGTGCGAGCCGTGCGTCCACGACCCGTAGGGAAATCTTGAAATTGTCAGTTGGAAGTCGCTGGTATTGCCGGCACCAGCACGCCTTCTATTGCTACTTCCAACTGCCAACTCGCTTGTATCGGCTGCGGGTCACCCCATCGTCTGGAGCGCAGCGCCTGACACTTGCCACGTTGGTCTTTCTATTGCCTGCCAGGCACGCCCGGCATTACAACGGTTTGAAACGACCAAAGGCCGGGGGCTTTACGCCCCCAGCCTTGGCTGCATCGCCGTGAATCGATGACGATGCAAGAACTGATTACTTCAGCTCGACGGTCGCGCCGGCGGCTTCCAGTTCCTTCTTGAACTTGTCGGCGTCTTCCTTCGAAGCGCCTTCCTTCACGACGCCACCGGCTTCAGCCAGGTCCTTCGCTTCCTTCAGGCCCAGGCCGGTGATGGCGCGGACGGCCTTAATCACTTCGACCTTCTTCGCGCCGGCATCCTTCAGGATGACGTTGAATTCGGTCTGCTCTTCAACAGCAGCAACCGGGCCAGCAGCAGCAACTGCAACCGGGGCAGCAGCCGACACGCCGAACTTCTCTTCGATGGCCTTGACCAGCTCCATCACTTCCATCAGGGACTTTTCGGCGATTGCGTCGACGATCTGATCGTTGGTAAGGGACATTTTGATTACCTTTTGAAAATATTCTGGATTGAGGTTCCGTGCGGAACCACGGAGACGTCGAACTTAGACGGCTTCAGCTTCAGCGGCCGGCGCTGCAGCTTCCGCTGCGCCACCTTCCTGCTTCTCACCGACAGCCTTGACGGCGCGGGCGAACATGGTGACCGGCTCGGTCAGGACGCGGGCCAGCATGGCCAGGGCCTGATCACGGGTCGGCAACGATGCCAGCACGTCGACGTGGCTGGCCGGGAAAACTTCCCCGCCGATTGCCACGACTTTCGCCTTCAGCTTGTCGTTACCCTTGGCGGCTTCCTTGATCAGGCGACCGGCTGCGCCGGGCTCCTCAAGCGAAAACGCATACAGCAGCGGACCAACCATCTGGTCTTTTGCAACTGCGAAATCGGTGCCTTCAACGGCGCGCGAGGCCAGCGTGTTCTTGACAACTTTCAAGAAAACACCGGTTTCGCGAGCCTGCTTACGCATCGCGGTCATCTGAGCGACCGTGGTGCCAGCGTATTCGGCTGCGATCAAGGAGTGGGCCTTGGCGGCGACGTCTGCCAGCTCGGCGACTACTTCTTGCTTCTGGGACAGATTG
>QFOV01000281.1 GCA_003248565.1 Stenotrophomonas sp. | reverse complement strand
GCACAGGAGCGCACGCTGCCGCTGCAGATCCCCGAAGGCCAGTCGCCGTTCCCGCCGGACCTGGCCAAGCACATTCCCGAGTTCGAGAAGTACGACGAATCCCTGGCCAACCTGCGCGCCGTACGCTGAGCCTGTAGTGCCGACCCATGGTCGGCAATGGCTGTACCGGCAAGGTCAAAGTAGTGCCGAGCCATGCTCGGCAGAGGCTTGCCCAGCAACCTCTCCCGCAGGAGCTGCGTAAACCGCGACGCCAACACCACCCGAAGGTCCGAAAGCCAACCCCTCCCCAGCCCTCCCCTTCGCTACGCGAAAGGGAGGGGGCAAACCCATCAATGGTCGTGGATGCCACCCAGGGTCAGCGCCGCCGGATCCAGCAGGCGTTTCAGCTCGGCCTCGGACAAACCGCTGTCCTCCAGCGCCACTTCAAGCACCGGCCGCTGCTCCTTGTAGGCGCGCTTGGCAATCGCCGCGGCCTTCTCGTAGCCGATGATCGGGTTCAGCGCAGTCACCAGGATGGGATTGCGGGCCAAGGCCTCGCGCACTCGCTCCTGCTTGACCACCAGACCCACGAACACCTTGTCGGCCAGCAGGTTCATCACATTGGACAGCAACTGGATCGAATCCAGCAGGTTGGCCGCGATCAGCGGCAGCGCCACGTTCAACTGGAAGTTGCCGGTCTGCCCAGCCACGGTGATCGCCGCATGGTGGCCGATCACCTGCGCAGCCACCATCACCGTTGCTTCCGGAATCACCGGATTGACCTTGCCCGGCATGATCGAGCTGCCCGGCTGCAAGGCCGGCAGCTCCACTTCGCCCAGGCCGGCCAGCGGACCGGAGTTCATCCAGCGCAGGTCGTTGGCGATCTTGATCAAGGCCACCGCCAGCGCATTGAGCTGACCTGACAGTTCCACCGCGTCATCCTGCGCGGCCAGCCCTTCAAACTTGTTGGCGGCACTTTCGAACTTGACCCCGGTGCTGAGCGACAGCGCCCGTGCCACCTTGCCGCCAAAGCGCGGATCGGCGTTGATGCCGGTGCCGATCGCGGTACCGCCCAGCGGCAAACGACGCAGGCGCTTCAAGGCATCCTCGATGCGCCCTTCGGCCGAGGCCAACTGGGACGACCAAGCGCCGAATTCCTGGGCGAAGGTCAGCGGCATCGCGTCCATCAGGTGGGTGCGGCCGGTCTTGACGATTTTGCCCAGCGTGCGGGCGCGCTTGTCGATGGTCTTGCGCAGGTGCTTGAGCGCCGGCAGCAGCGATTCCATCACCTCGAGTTGGGCCGAGACGCGGATGGCGGTCGGGATGACGTCATTGGAGCTCTGCCCCAGGTTGACGTGATCGTTGGGATGCACCGCGGTCTTGCCGGCCTTGCCACCGTGGTTGGCCAGCGTGGCAATGACCTCGTTGGCATTCATGTTGGACGAGGTGCCGGAGCCGGTCTGGTAGACATCGATCGGAAACTGGCTGTCATGCGCGCCGATGGCCACCTCGGTCGCCGCCGACTGGATCGCCTTGCCAACACCCTTGGGCAGCAGCCCCAGGCCGGTGTTGACCTCGGCCGCGGCGCCCTTGATCAGGCCCAGTGCACGAATGAAGGCGCGCGGCATGCACTGCCCGGAAATCGGGAAATTCTCGACTGCACGCTGCGTCTGCGCGCCCCACAGGGCCTCGGCGGGCACCTGCAGTTCGCCCATGCTGTCGTGTTCGGTCCGGAAACCACTCTTGGAAACCTTGCTCATCATCAACTCCGCACATCTTCGTTGGGGTAAAAGGAAGCTGCTGCGGCTGGCAATGGGCAGACTTCCCTGGCTGGCGGCTGCGCACACCATACCCGTCATGTGCGGCGATGGCACCTGCGGCCGACGGGATTCAATGGCCCGCCAGCGGCCGTTGCCCCGGCAGCGTAGAATATGCGCCCCCGCTACTGCCCAACGCCTGCCGCCATGACGGATACGTCCCGCCAAGAAGCCGCCCTGCTCGCCCTGTCCCCGCTTGATGGCCGCTATGCCGGCAAGGTCGACGCCCTGCGCCCGATCTTCTCCGAGTACGGCCTGATCAAGGCCCGCGTCAAGGTCGAGATCGAATGGCTGCTGGCGCTGGGCGCCGAACCGGGCATCACCGAGCTGGCCGACTTCTCGGCAGCCGGCAAGGCCAAGCTGCGTGCACTGGCCGATGGCTTCTCGGTCGAGAACGCTGCCCGCGTCAAGGAGATCGAGCGCACCACCAACCACGACGTCAAGGCCGTTGAGTACTTCATCAAGGAGCAGCTCAAGGACGACGCCGAGCTGGCACCGGCACTGGAATTCGTGCACTTCGCCTGCACCAGCGAGGACATCAACAACCTGTCCTACGGCCTGATGCTGGCTGAAGCCCGCGACAAGGTGATCGTGCCCGGCTACAGCGGCATCGCCGCCTCGCTGCGCCAGCTGGCCCACGCCCAGGCCGAACAGCCGATGCTGTCGCGCACCCACGGCCAGACCGCCTCGCCAACCACCCTGGGCAAGGAACTGGCCAACGTCGTCGCCCGCCTGGAACGGCAGATCCGCCAGATCGGCGCGGTCGAGCTGACCGGCAAGATCAACGGCGCCGTCGGCAACTACAACGCCCACGTCGTGTCCTACCCGAACATCGACTGGCCAGCCTTCGCCGAGCGTTTCGTGACCTCGCTCGGCCTGGTGTTCAACCCCTACACCACCCAGATCGAGCCGCATGACAACGTCGCCGAGATCGGCGATGCCGCACGCCGCGCCAACACCATCCTGATCGATCTGGCGCGCGACATCTGGGGCTACATCTCGCTGGGCTACTTCAAGCAGAAGCTCAAGGAAGGCGAAGTCGGCTCCTCGACCATGCCGCACAAGGTCAATCCGATCGATTTCGAGAATGCCGAAGGCAACTTCGGTATCGCCAATGCCCTGTTCGAGCACTTCAGTGCAAAGCTGCCGATCAGCCGCTGGCAGCGCGACCTGACCGATTCCACCGTGCTGCGCGCCGTCGGCACCGCCTTCGGCCACAGCCAGGTGGGCCTGGAGTCGCTGGCCAAGGGCCTGGGCAAGCTGACCGTGAACCCGGAGCGCTTGGACGCCGATCTGGACGCTGCCTGGGAAGTGCTGGCCGAAGCTGTGCAGACGGTGATGCGCCGCCACGGCCTGCCGAACCCGTACGAACAGCTCAAGGCCCTGACCCGCGGTCATGGCATCACCGCCGATTCGATGCGCGAATTCATCGAGACCCTGGAACTGCCGGCCGATGCCAAACAGCGCCTGCGCGAGCTGACCCCGGGTGGGTATGCGGGTCTGGCCGCTGAGTTGGCCAAGGCGATCTAAGCCTTCAGGCGAAGAAATACCTGACACTAAAAGCCCTTCTCCCGTTCGCGGGGTGAGAGCAGCAGGCTGCGAACCATTGGTTCGCTGCTGCTCGAACGCCCTTGCGCCAGCGCAAGGGCCGGGGCGCGCAGCGGGGGTTGGGATGAGGGGAAGCTTTTAGATGTAGTGCCGAGCCACGCTCGGCAGAAGCTTTCCCGGCAAGGCCCCTTGCCGAGCATGGCTCGGCACTACGCTCCCTCCATTTGGCCGCAGGCCAAGGGGAGGGTTGGGGAGGGGTAGGCTTTGGCTTGAAATGCTCCCCTGCCGAGCATGGCTCGGCACTACGGGTGCATTCTTTTCGCTGAATTTGATCCAGATCAGTCGCCTACGGTGCGCATTGCCGCGAACAAGGGGACAATGGAGGTCTGCGCGCCCGGCGCGCCCCTGTTCGACCTCCGTTGCAAAGGATTTCCCCCATGGCTGCACGCAAGCAAAAGACCTATCCGATCGAAGTCCAGGCCAAGCCCGGCCTGCCGCTGGGCATGAGCCCGGCCACCTTCCTGCGCGATTACTGGCAGAAGCGCCCACTGTTGATCCGCGCTGCCTTCCCGGACTTCGAAACCCCGGTAATGCCGGAAGACCTGGCCGGTCTGGCCTGTGAAGAAGGCGCGCTGGCGCGCATCGTCAGCCACGACCGCGCCACTGACGGCTGGACCCTGCGTACCGGCCCGTTCCAGGAAGAAGACTTCCCCGGCATGCCTGACCACGACTGGACCCTGCTGGTGCAGGACGTGGACAAGTGGGATCCGGAAGTGCGCGCCCTCACCTCCTATTTCAACTTCCTGCCGCGCTGGCGCATGGACGACGTGATGATCAGCTTTGCCGCCACCGGCGGTTCGGTTGGT
>QFOV01000280.1 GCA_003248565.1 Stenotrophomonas sp. | reverse complement strand
TGTGGTGGTGTACTCCGGCGCTGGCTTGGTTGGTTATGGCGAGCTGATCATCATCAAGCACAACGACCAGTGGCTGTCGGCCTACGGCCACAACCGCAAGCGTCTGGTCAACGAAGGGCAGAACGTGAAGGCCGGCGACCAGATCGCCGAGATGGGCCGTACCGGCACCTCGCGCGACATGCTGCACTTCGAGATCCGCTACAACGGCAAGCCGGTTGATCCGTTGGTCTATCTGCCGAGCCGCTAGATGTCTGCGGTCCCGTCCTGATCATCGGGCGGGACCTGCGCCAGATGGGTCAGGCCCAATAGTCGAGGGCGGTACCGGGATTGCTTCGGTGCCGTGATGGCATCCATGTTTGAAGAGGGGGGGGGCAGGTGCAGAAGCCGAGGTACTGGTTCCAGGCTGCAAGTCACGGGCAGGGGTGGAGCTGGCCCTTGGCCTGGCAGGGCTGGGTGGTGTATGCGTTGGTGGCGGTACTGTTGCCGACGGGGTTCCTGTTGTTTCCGCCCACGACCAGTCCGGTCGCGTTCGCCGGCTTCCATGCTTGCGTGGCCCTGTCGATGCTGCTGGTGTGTTGGCTGAAAGGTGAGCCGCTGGCCCGCTAGAGAGCAACATGCAGGGCCCGGCGTCACCGGGTTCTTGATATCTGCAGGTGTGGCAGGAAATCCGGCAGGTGTTGCAGCTTTTCCTGTAGTGCAGAGCCGTGCGCGGCAGCGGCTTTCCCAGTGATGCGCCAGCACGCACCGGACTGTGGGAGCGGTGTAAGCCACGAAGCTGATGAACCATCTGATGCATTGCCTGCAAGGCCCTTGCCGAGCATGGCTCGGCACTGCAGGGAGGCATTCGGCCTTGCCAGCAGGGGCCGAATCAGGTGTCGTCGGGATTGCAGGCATGTCTGCGGGCTGATCAATCGTCAGCTTCGCGGCTTACGCCGCTCCCACAAAAAAAGCGCCGGCGCAGCGTGGCTGCGCGCTACGGGGTGCTTTCCAGGATGATGGCCATCACCACGCGGCGGTTTTCGCCGGCCAGCACGTTATACGTGCGTGCGGCCGAGGCGTTGTTCATCACCTCGATGCCGATGCCGCGGGTCAGGCAGGCGGCCATGATCGCCGCTGGCGGGAAAATCTGCTTGTCGCCGGTGCCAAGGATCACCAGCGCCGGATTCAGTTCCAGCGCGGCGTCCAGATCTTCGGCGCGCAACTCGGCCACCGATGCAACCGGCCAGTCTTCAATCAAGCTGTTCGGTGCAAGGATGAAGCTGCGGCTCAGTGCGCGGTCGTTCACCTGCGCATGGCGGCCATCGGCCGAGCGCAGGGAATAGATGTAATCGGGAAGCTCGCGGCTGAACTGCATGGGTGTTCCTCGGCGATCAGCCGCGCGGCAGCACGATCTGGCGCTTTTCCTTGGCCGGGCGATACAGCACGGCAACGTGGCCGATACGCTGTACCAGGGCGGCGCCGCTGGCCTGGATCAGTTCGCCGATCAGGGTGTCACGGGCTTCGCGGTCTTCGGCGGCAACCTTCACCTTGACCAGTTCATGGCGCTCCAGCACCTCGTCCAGTTCGGCCAAAAAGGCCGGGGTGACCCCTTTGCCACCGATCTGCAGCAGTGCTTTCAGGTCGTGCGCGATGCCGCGCAGGAATCGGTTCTGGGCCGAGGTCAGGACGATGGACATGCAGGACTACAGGTAATCAAGGGGGTTCAGGGTATCATGACCACCCCTGTGAGCCCCATTGCCAATGCCTTCCCGTAGCAAAAGTAGCCAGCGCTGGCTGAAAGAACATTTCTCCGATCCCTTTGTGAAAAAGGCCCAGAAGGAGGGCATGCGCTCGCGCGCGGCCTACAAACTGGAGGAGCTGCTGGAGCGTGACCGCCTGCTGAAGCCGCATATGGTGGTGGTCGATCTGGGGGCCGCGCCGGGTGGCTGGTCGCAGCAGGTGCGCAGGCAGATGGGCGACACCGGCCGTGTCCTGGCGCTGGATATCCTGGAGATGCCGCCCTTGGCTGGCGTGGAGTTCCTTCACGGGGACTTCAGGGAAGAAACGGTCCTATCGCAGTTCGAAGCCATGGTTGGCGACCAGCCGGTAGACCTTGTGCTGTCGGATATGGCCCCCAATAAGAGTGGTATGGATGCGGTTGACCAGCCGCGGATGATGCACCTGGCGGAGTTGGCGATGGATTTTGCCGACAACCATCTCAAGCCGGGTGGGGCGTTCCTGATCAAGTTGTTCCAGGGCGTCGGCTTTGACGACTACGTGCGTGAACTGCGCCGTCGTTATGAAAAAGTCGCCATTCGCAAGCCGGATGCCTCGCGCAAGCGTTCACCTGAGGTTTATGCCCTCGGGCAGGGCAAGCGCACCCAGATAAAGTAAGCTCAGCCATACGACTTTTCAGTAATTAGTATCTAGAGGGACACCGGAGCCGATGAGGATGAACGACCTGACCAAGAACCTCCTTTTATGGGTGGTTGTCGCCGTCGTGCTGATGGTGGTGTTCCAGAGCTTCGCTCCACGCAGTGGGGCAGCCGCCGCTGGCGATGCACGCAATTACACGCAGTTCCTGCAGGAAGTGGATGCGGGCAGGATCAAGTCGGTCGAGTACACCGACAAGACCACGCTGACCACCAACCACCTGCGCTTCAAGCGCGCTGATGGTTCCGACGGTGCGCTGTACGCACCGGCTGACCCGAAGCTGCTGGACCAGCTGTATTCCAAGAACGTTGAAGTTGCCCGTCAGGAACCGGCTGGCCCGAGTTTCTGGGGCATCGTGCTGCAGTTCCTGCCGATCCTGCTGCTGATCGGCTTCTGGATCTTCATGATGCGCCAGATGCAGGGCGGTGGCGGCGGTGCCAAGGGCGCGATGTCCTTCGGTAAATCCCGCGCCAAGCTGCAGGGCGAAGACCAGATCAAGGTCACCTTTGCCGACGTTGCGGGCTGCGACGAAGCCAAGGAAGAAGTTGGCGAGCTGGTCGAGTTCCTGCGTGACCCCTCCAGGTTCACCAAGCTGGGCGGCAAGATCCCGCGCGGCGTGCTGATGGTTGGTCCGCCGGGTACCGGCAAGACCTTGCTGGCCCGTGCCATTGCCGGCGAGGCCAAGGTCCCGTTCTTCGCGATCTCCGGTTCGGACTTCGTCGAGATGTTCGTCGGCGTCGGCGCCAGTCGCGTGCGCGACATGTTCGAGCAGGCCAAGAAGCATGCGCCGTGCATCATCTTCATCGACGAAATCGATGCCGTTGGCCGTCACCGCGGCTCCGGCACCGGCGGTGGCCACGACGAGCGCGAGCAGACCCTGAACCAGATGCTGGTCGAGATGGACGGCTTTGAAGGTGGCGAAGGCGTGATCGTGATCGCTGCCACCAACCGTCCGGACGTGCTGGACAAGGCGCTGTTGCGTCCGGGCCGTTTTGACCGTCAGGTCATGGTTGGCCTGCCGGATATCAAGGGCCGCGAGCAGATCCTGCGCGTGCACCTGCGCAAGGTGCCGGCCGCAGACGACGTGCGTCCGGAAGTGCTGGCGCGCGGTACCCCGGGCTTCTCCGGTGCCGATCTGGCCAACCTGATCAATGAAGGCGCCCTGTTTGCGGCTCGTCGCAACAAGCAGGAAGTCGACATGAAGGACTTCGAGGACGCCAAGGACAAGATCTACATGGGTCCTGAGCGCCGGAGCATGGTCATGCGTGAGGAAGAGCGTCGTAATACCGCTTATCACGAGTCTGGCCATGCCGTCGTCGCCATGTCGCTGCCCAAGGCCGACCCGGTGCACAAGGTCACCATCATGCCGCGCGGTTGGGCGCTGGGCCTGACCTGGCAGCTGCCTGAGCACGACCACATCAGCAAGTACAAGGAGCGCATGCTGGAAGAGCTGGCGATCCTGTTCGGCGGCCGCATTGCTGAAGAGATCTTCGTCGGCGAGATGTCGACCGGTGCCTCCAACGACTTCGAGCGCGCTACCAAGCTGGCCCGAGGCATGGTCACCAAGTACGGCATGTCCGATGTGCTGGGCATCATGGTCTACGCCGATGAAGAAGGCGGCTATGGCATGCACAGCAAGACCATTTCCGAGGCCACCCAGCAGAAGGTGGACGCGGAAATCCGTCGCATCCTCGACGAGCAGTACAACGTTGCGTACCGGATCCTGGACGAAAAGCGCGACATCGTCGAAGCGATGACTGCCGCGCTGCTGGACTGGGAAACCATCGACGCCGAGCAGGTCAAGGCGATCATGGAAGGTCGCAAGCCGTCGCCGCC
>QFOV01000279.1 GCA_003248565.1 Stenotrophomonas sp. | reverse complement strand
CGCGCCCTGGATCACCGCCAGGCCGATACCACCCAGGCCGAACACCGCGACGCTGTCACCTTCGGCGACCTTGGCGGTGTTGTGCACGGCACCGATGCCAGTGGTGACGCCGCAGCCCAGCAGGCAGACGTGCTCCGGGTTGGCTTCCGGGTTGACCTTGGCCAGCGACACTTCGGCCACCACGGTGTACTCGGAGAAGGTGGAGCAGCCCATGTAGTGATAGATCGGCGCGCCGTTGTACGAGAAGCGGCTGGTGCCGTCCGGCATCACGCCCTTGCCCTGGGTGGCGCGCACGGAGGTACACAGATTGGTCTTGCCGCTCTTGCAGAACAGGCACTCGCCGCATTCGGCGGTGTACAGCGGAATGACGTGATCACCGGCCTTCACCGAGGTGACGCCCTCGCCCACTTCAACCACGATGCCGGCGCCTTCGTGGCCCAGCACGCACGGGAACAGGCCTTCCGGGTCGTCACCGGACAGGGTGAAGGCATCGGTATGGCAGACGCCGGTATGGGTGATCTTGACCAGTACTTCGCCCGCCTTCGGCGGTGCGACATCGATCTCGACGATCTGCAAAGGTTGGCCCGGACCAAAGGCAACGGCGGCACGTGATTTCATGGGTTTTCTCCTGCGGGAATGATGAAGGCGGCGCAAGGCGACGCCGGAATTATTTGAGATAGGAACGGATCAGGCTGGACATCTCGGCAACGCGTGCAGCGCGCTGCGCCTCGGAGCGCGCCGGCTGGCCAAACTCCTCGCGCAGGTGCGCCTCCATCACCTCGGACATCAGTCCGTTGACTGCACCGCGGATGGCCGCGATCTGCTGCAGCACCGGATTGCAGTCGGCGCCTGCTTCCAGGGCACGCTCCAGCGCATCGCACTGGCCGCGGATGCGTTTGACCCGGGCCAGGACCTTCTTCTTCTCTTCGGGGGAATGCGGCATGGCGGCGCCAATATCCTGTACTGGGGGATAGTATATTTTGCAGCTCTGGAAAATGCCAATGGAGCGGTTTCCCCGGCGATTGGGGGCCACCCCGCCTTACGTGAACACCACCACCCACCGTGGCTTTACAGGCCATTACCTGCTCAAAACTGCCGATTCAGGCTGGGCGGGCCAGTCACTGCGCCCCCCACCAACCTGACCTGACTGTCACGCGATGTCCACAACGCCGCGCATGGTCAGTTGCCGCGCCTTCCCCACCACGAACCGCTGGATGATTCCCGCGCCACTCAAGTAGTCTTGGCAGGACAATCCAGGCATCACCAACTTGAGCCAACAAGTCGACAAAAGCCCCGCCCTTCCAATGAAGGTGGCCATTACCGAAGACGACGCGGTGCTGCTTGAACGCATCCTGCTTCCCGGCCTGCGTGACTATGGTTTCAAGGTGGACGGCTTCAATGACGCCACCGGGCTCTACCGCAGCCTGCTGACCCAACAGTTCGACGTGGTGATCCTGGACATCGCCCTGCCAGGCGAGGACGGTTTGAGTATTGCGGCGCACCTTCGCCAGATACAGCCCGGGCTTGGCCTGGTCATGCTGACGGGAACGGAGAGCCGGGACAACCACCTCCGGGCGATGCGCCACGGTGCGGATGCCTATCTCTCAAAGCCGGTCGACATCGACATCATTGCGGCCACGCTGCACAGCCTGTCACGCCGCCTTGAGCGCACCCCGAAGGGCGCGGACAGCACCGATGCCCAGGACGGCAATGCGCGCTGGGTTTTGGCATCCGATGATTGGTGCCTTGTGCCGCCGTCCGGGCGGATCATCGCCCTGACGGCCCCGGAACGGGCACTCCTGGGCCTGCTCAATGCCAACCGTGGCCAGACGGTCGAGAAGGAGCGCTTGATCGAGGCATTGACAGACAATGCCTCGAACTTCGATCCGCATCGCCTGGAAGCCCTGGTGCACCGGATCCGCCGCAAAGCCGCCACTTCGGCGCCCGGGTCCCCGCCCCTGCCCTTGTTGTCTGTCCGCGGAAAGGGCTACCTGCTCGCTACCTGAGCCCGTCGGACATCAGGGCGGAGAGACCAGCGGAAGCAGTATCTTCACCGTGCTGCCCTGTGGTTGCCGGGCAGCAAGCTCAACGCTTCCACCTGCCTCAAGGACCATGTCCATCACAACCGGCAAGCCCAGGCCGGTTCCCAGGCCAACGGGCTTGGTGGTGAAGAACGGATCGAACGCCCTTGCACGAATGGCCTCTGTCATGCCGTGGCCGTCATCCTGCAGGGTGAGCGAGACCCACGCGTCTCCTTCCCGCTCGGCTTTGACCAGGAAAATACCCGTTCCGGGAATCGCATCCCGCGCATTGGCTGCAATATTGAGGATGACCAGCCCGAAGCGATCAGCATCCATGCGCACCGGCAAGGCATCCTCACCGCAGTCGAGCTGCAGCTGCACGCGACCGCCGAAGAGTTGCTTCAGCATCGGCGACAGCTCGCCGAGCGAAACGCGCACATCGAAGACCTGCGGGCGGGCCACATCCTGCCTGCTGAAGTTCAACAGCTTCCTGCTGATGGCCAGGCCTCGCTTGGCAGCGAGCTCAACGTCCTCCAGCGCGCCATAGAGTGCGGGAGCTCCCTTGTCTGCCAGTCGCTCCCGCTGCCCGGCCTGACCGAGGACTATCCCGAGCACATTGTTGAAGTCATGTGCCACGCCGCTGGCAAGACGCCCGACAGCTTCCATCTTCTGTGCATGAATCAGCTGCTCACGCGTGCGTTCACGCTCGGCGACCTCCTCCTGGAGCCGACTGTAGGCCAACTCCAGTTCGCGACCACGGGCATTGGATTCTTCCAGGCTGTTGCGCAATGCAGCCACGGTCCGATCCAGGGCGATCGCAATGATCAACCAGATCCCGGCCAACGACACCGCCTTGCCAACCCCCGCGACCGACGCCGCGCCACCCCCGAGCGTTGCCCGCAGGTAGTCCGCAAGCAGTGTCGCCGCCAGGATGGCAACGCAGGTCGCGTAGGTGATCCACAAGGTCCGCCGCCCCAGCACCAGGCCTGCGAGCGCCAACAGGATCATCGGCATCGGATCGAAGCGCAGACCGAGCATGCCGGTCGCGGTGTAGATGACCGCCATCGACAACAACACCACGCCGAGGAACAGGTGCATGCCACGACGGAAACGCCCCGTTCGGATCAACCAGACACAGGCCCACGCTGCCGACGTCATCAACACGTCTGTCGTCAGGTCGGCGAGCATGGCGCTGCGTGGCGGCAGATCAGCCGACCAACGACCGCTCAGCACCGCATAGAGATACAGCGACTTGTTGAGCGGGATGAACACCCCAAGGAAGATCAGCAATACCTGCAGGAACGGCGCATTGCGCCGGTCGACCGGATCCTGCACCGGGATGTCTGAAAGCCAGCGCTGCACCGGCCTGAAAATAGCTAGCTGCTTGATAAGGAATCTCCTGACACCTGGCCTACGCGCGGAGCAACCGACACCGGCGTCCGTCCCCTTCCGGCATTCCTCATCGTTTCTCACCTGGCCCGGTGAAGAACGATGCGTGTATTCCACGAACCGCTTTTGTAGCTTACGTTCAAGACCTCCTTCCTGTCGCGGAGGAGTAACCCATACGAGGAACAAGGGTTGCCGCAGACATTGACGCTTTTACAGCGGCAACGCCACAGCTGGACACTGCCTCATGCGATATACACGAACCAACGTTTCCCAAGGACGCCTGCGACCTTCTCCAGGAACTCAAGGTCCGTCGCGCCCAGGATATCCAAACGCTGCCTGACAAACTCCGCAGGCATGTCCAACCGTCGCGACAGGGACTGATACGAGACATCCTTTTTGATCATCTCGTTCAGAACAATGACCTTCAAGGATTCATCCAGTGACAAGCGTGCAGCCATCTCACCACGCAGGTTGCCACGCGGCAACGGCACAGGTCTGGAGGAGGCCGTGCGCTCCTGCACAGCCACTCTCAGGGCAGCGTTGATTTTCTCTTCCGAGAATGTCGGCCCCATTACACACACCTCCGGCCAATCCGCGAGCTGGAGCTGGTAACTGAAAGGCGTTCCAAGCGACCTAACTGGATAGATAAGCATATGCCCTGCCGCATCCATGGATATTGGATTTTCTTGCCGAGTTGCCAGGACTGCAGGCCCGGCATCTCCTCGCCAATTGCCGCATCACGTTCACGCTCCGGATCACCCTGATGAAGCACGCAAGCATCGATGAATTGAAAACCCTGATCGATTCCCTGGACGATATTTCGCTGAACGCAGGCAGTCGA
>QFOV01000278.1 GCA_003248565.1 Stenotrophomonas sp. | reverse complement strand
GAGCAAGCGCAATGCGCTCCGAACGTAGCCCGGGTAAGCGCAGCACACCCGGGATCGGTGACCGATCATCTGGAAGACAACTGGATCCCCTTGTCGCGGATGCGCTGCGCTTACCCGGGCTACGGTGCTGCGCCAACCAGCGAACATCCCATCCCGCTACGCTGAGCCACGCTCACCGCGGCTTGGGCTCGACGCTGCTGCGCCAGGCATCGAGGAATTGGCGGCGCTTGAGCGCATCCAGATACACCAGCAGCCCCGGCCCAAGCTGGATCGGCCGCCGGTTCTGGCCGGGATCACTGTCACCACCGCCGTTGCGGATGATCGGCATCAGCCGCGCCTCGCGCGACAGCACCTGCTGGCCGCGCGCCGACAACAGGTAGTCGAGGAAGCGCTTGGCTTCGGCAGGGTGCGGGCTGTTGCGCGGAATCACCGCCGTGCGCAGCACCACCAGCGTGTAGTCCTCGGGTTCGACAATGCCCAAGGGCGCACCGGCATCGATTCGCGCCTGCGCGTAGGAACCCAACACGTTGTAAACCAGCGACAGCTTGCCGCTGCTGACCTGGTCCAACAGCACGCCGGTACGCTCCTCACGCACCACGCCGTTGTCACCCAATGCGCCCAGCAAGGCGCCAGCGATGCTGCCGCGCTGCGCGTCCTGGGTCGCCAGCAGATAGCCGACACTGCTGCGTTCGATATCGTAGGTGCCGACCTTGCCACGCAGCGGTGTGCCTTCGGCACGTAGCAGGTCCAGCAGCTGGCGGCGCGTGTGCGGCACGTTTGCCGCGGGCAATGCACGCGTGTTGTAGACCATCGCCACCGGTTCGTAGCTGATGCCGAAGGCTTCATTGCGCCACTTCGCCCAGGAAGGCACGGCTTCGGTCTGCGGTGACCGATGCGGCAATGCGTGGCCATCGTTGACCAGCTTGGTCTGCAGATCCATGCCGCTGGAAATCAGCAGATCGGGCGTGCTCGCGGTGTTGCGGTCGCGCAGGAAACGCGCGTACAGGTCCTGGGTGATGATGTCTTCATAAACAACTTCGGTGCCCGGGTGCAGGCGCTGGTAGTCGGCGATCACCACCGCGAACACTTCGATATCGGTGGTGCCGTGGATGCGCAGCTGTTCGGTCGCAACGCCCTGCGCAGGAAAACGCTGAACATCGCCCGGTGCGGCGATCAGAGATGGCGCCAGCAGCACGCCCAGCAACAGGATCAACAAGCGGCTCATGCGGCATGCCTTGGCAGATGGATGGTGGCGACAAGACCGCCTTCGGGCCGGTTGCTCAGGTCGATGTTGCCACCATGGCTTTCAACCACGCGTTTGACGATGGCCAGCCCGAGGCCTGCACCACCGGCAGGCGCGTTCTCACCGCGCCCGAAGCGCTCGAACACGCGTTCGGCATCGGCGGCGCTGATCCCGGGACCATGGTCGGCGATGGTCAATACCGCCTGCGTGTCCTGCACGGTCAGCGCGATCTGCAGCGGGCCATCGCCGCCGTATTTCATCGCGTTGTCGATCAGGTTCTTGATCGCCTCGCGCAACAGCAAGGCATCGCCGTTGACCTGCACCGCGCCGGTGGTGATCGCCAGCTGCACACGTGGTGCCGGGCCTGCCTGCGGCAGTGCTTCATGCAAAGCCTGATGCACGGTTTCAACAAGATCCAGCCGCGCGAAGCGCTGCAGGTTGGAGCGGTGGATCACGCTGGCATCGCTGAGCAGCTGGTTGAGCAGGCGGCTCATATGGGTGGCATTGCGCTCGATCGCACGCAGGCTGCGCTGCATGTCCTCGGGCTCTTCTTCGTCCAAGGCCAGCTGCGCCTGCGCACGCAATGCGGCCAGCGGCGTGCGCATCTGGTGCGCGGCCTCGGCCATGAACGCACGCAGGGTTTCGTTGCTGCTGGACAGGCGTTCCATGAAACGGTTCAAGGCAGCGACCATCTGGTTCATCTCGCGCGGCACATGCGAGTCCAGCGGCTTCAGGTCGGAGGGCTCACGCCGTGACAGCTCACGCTCCAGGCGCACCAGTGGACGGAACGCCCGATGCACGCCGAAGGCCACCAGCGCCAGCAACAAGGCCGACAACACGCCGATTGCGATCAGCGCGCGGTTGACCATTTCCTGCGCAAGCTCGGCGCGTGCGCGACGGGTCTGACCAACCTGCACCTGCACTTCACCCTGCGCGGAGGCGGCGGCAAAGCTGCGTTTGACCACCACGAAGCGCACCGTCTCGCCGCTGTACTCGGCATCGAACAACTGCGGCTGGTTGCCACTCCTGCGCGGTGCCTGGGGAAGATCCTCGTAGCCGGTGATGGTGCGGCCACGGCTATCAGCCACGCGATAGAACACGCGGTCTTCTTCCGCCATCGACAGCAGGTCCAGGGCCGCATACGGCAGGTCCACCTGCCATTGACCATCAACCAATGCGACCGAATCGGCGATGGACAGCGCCGAGGACACCAAGAGATGATCGTAGGAGCGGTTTGCGGCGCGTTGCCCGTAGTCGCGCGCGGCGAACAGCAAGGCCACCGCGAACACCGCCAGCAACGCGCCCAGGTACAGCATCAAGGTGCGCCGCAATGAACCGGAGGTGCGGACCTCAGCCGTCGCCATCGGTGCCGCCGTCATTGGCTTCCAGCATGTAGCCCACGCCGCGCACGGTGGTGATGCGCACTGGTGCGGCCGCCAGCTTCTTGCGCAGCCGCCCGATATACAGCTCGATGGCATTCGGCCCGGCTTCGTCGTCGAAGCCGAACAGACCCTTGGCGATCTCATCCTTGCCGACGACCTGTCCGAGTCGACCGACCAGGATCTCCAGCAGGCGGAATTCGCGGTTCGGCAGTTCGATCACCTCGCCATCCAGGCTGACCCGGTGCGCGGCATTGTCGAACTGGAAGCTGCCGATCTGCATCACCTCACTGGCCTGGCCACGACCACGGCGCAGCAACACCCGGCAGCGGGCCTCGAATTCGCGGAAGTCGAAGGGCTTGCCCAGATAGTCATCGGCGCCCACGTCCAGCGCCTGCACGCGATCCTCGATGCCATCGCGGGCGGTCAACATCAGCACCGGCGTGCTGTCGCCGCGTTCGCGCATGCCAGCCAGCACGCGCAGGCCATCGAGCTTGGGAAGACCAATATCCAGCACCACCAGATCAAAGCTCTGGTAGCGCAGCACGCTGGCTGCGCCCATGCCGTCGGCCTGCCAATCCACCGCGTGGCCGTTACGGCGCATGCGACGGATGATGGCATCGGCCAGGTCCGCATTGTCTTCAACCAGCAGCAGGCGCATCGCAGGGGAATGTGGCGGGAAGGCGCGAATGCTAACGCGGAAGCCGCGAAGACGCAGTCCCGGCGCACATTGCTGCGCCGCACAAACCCCTGACAGGCGGATGACAGCTAGTCCCCTCCAGACTGCGCCCACGCACCAGCAGGTGCCCATGTTTGCCGCGCGCCTGGCGCGCACCTGGGAGGGTTTGTGGAACTGAGTGTTTTCCAAAAGCGCAGCCTCGCTGCCGCTGTCCTGCTGAGCCTGTGCGCTCCAGCGCTGGCCGCAGAAGACGAAGGTCCGGTGACTGCCACCATCGGCGGCCGCCTGCATCTGGATTTCGCCAGCTTCGACAACGACCATCGCGGCACCCCGAACAAGGACGACACCGAGATCCGTCGCGCCTGGCTGGATGTATCCGGCAAGTTCTTCGTCGTCGACTACAAGCTGGAAGCTGACTTCTCCGGCGACCGCCCCGAGGCCAAGGACGTCTACGTCAGCCGCAGCTTCGGCGATGCCGGCCGCCTGACCGTCGGCCAGTTCAAGCAGTACTACTCGCTGGACGACCGCACCGGCTCCAACTACGGCAGCTTCCTGGAGCGCGGCAACGCCGGCACCAGCCTTGCTCCGTTGTACCGCCTTGGCGCCTCGTGGCAGGCCAACCCGGGCGACATGACCTGGGCGGCCAGCGTCTACAGCCTGGAAAGCATCGATGCCTGGCAGGTGAAAGGCCGCGCCGCCGGTGGTCGTGTCACCTGGGCACCGAGCCCGGCCGCTGGCGACGTGCTGCACCTGGGCTTGTCGCTGGCCCGCGAGGCCTATGACACCCCCGGTGTGAATGGCGTGCCCGCACTGCGCATCCGCCCGCGCCCGGCCGGCCATCTGTCCGATGAAAGCCGACTGACCCTGGTCGACTTCTCGGCCGGTCGCGATACCGACGTCAACAAGTGGTCGCTGGAATACGCGCAGGTGCGCGGCCCGCTGTCATGGCAGGGCGAATTCAGCGGCGCCACCTTCGACG
>QFOV01000277.1 GCA_003248565.1 Stenotrophomonas sp. | reverse complement strand
CAGCTGCGCGAAGCCTTCCAGCGCGAATTGTCGCGTGGCGGCCAGCTGTACTTCCTGCACAACGATGTGGAAAGCATGGGACGGATGCAGCGCGAGCTGTCCGAACTGGTGCCCGAAGCACGCATCGGCATGGCCCACGGGCAGATGCCCGAGCGCGAGCTGGAACGGGTGATGCTGGATTTCCAGAAGCAGCGCTTCAATGTGCTGCTGGCCAGTACCATCATCGAGTCGGGCATCGACATCCCCAACGCCAACACCATCATCATCAACCGAGCCGACCGCTTTGGTCTTGCACAGTTGCATCAGCTGCGTGGCCGCGTTGGCCGCTCGCATCACCGTGCGTATGCCTACCTGCTGGTGCCGGACAAGCGTTCGATCACGCCAGACGCGCAGAAACGCCTGGATGCCATCGCCTCGATGGACGAGCTGGGCGCCGGCTTCACCCTGGCCACCCACGATCTTGAAATCCGTGGTGCCGGTGAATTGCTCGGCGAAGACCAGAGCGGGCAGATGGCCGAGATCGGCTTCAGCCTGTACACCGAACTGCTGGAACGCGCGGTCCGCTCGATCAAGTCCGGCAAGCTGCCTGACCTGGATGCCGGTGAAGAAGCACGCGGCGCCGAGGTCGAGCTGCATGTACCGGCGTTGATTCCGGAAGACTACCTGCCAGATGTGCATACCCGCCTGACCTTGTACAAGCGCATCAGCTCGGCGCGCGACAACGAGCGTCTGCGCGAACTGCAGGTGGAAATGATCGATCGCTTCGGCCTGCTGCCGGATCCGGTCAAGCATCTGTTCGCCATCGCCGAACTCAAGCTGCAGGCCAACGAACTGGGCATCCGCAAACTGGAGCTGGGCGAGAACGGTGGCCGCATCGTCTTCGACAGCAAGCCCAACATCGATCCGATGGTGGTGATCCAGCTGATCCAGAAGCAGCCCAAGCTCTACCAGATGGATGGCCCGGACAAGCTGCGTATCAAACATCCGCTGCCGGAAAGCGCTGACCGTTTCAACGCCGCACGTGCGTTGTTGACCACGCTGCATCCCGGCCGCGCCTGAATAAATAAGCCTGTAAACATTGCGTGAAGATGAAAGGGCGTTGAAAATAACGCCCCCTCTCTTACGCTCGCAGCCGTTCCCCACACGGCTCCGTCATCATGTTGACCATCACCACGCCCGTGGGCCTGTCGCATCCACCGGATGACAGCTCCTGCGCTATCGATGTATTGGCCGCCGCGCTGGACCAGCGCGACAGCTATACCGACCACCACTGCGATCGCGTCTCGCAACTTGCCCAGGCCATGGGCCGCCGCTGCGATCTGTCCGAAGAGCGTATCGGCCATCTCGTGCTGGCCGCGCGCTTCCATGATGTCGGCAAGATTGGCATCCGTGATGAGGTCCTGTTGCACCCCGGCAAGCTCGACGAGGACAAGATTTCGGTGATGCGCACCCACCCGGAGCGCGGCGCGCGTCTGTTCGCCAGCACCGGCCGCAGTGACGCCAAAGCCGTTGCCACGCTGATCCGCCATCACCACGAAGCCTGGGATGGCAGCGGCTACCCGCACGGCCTGCAGGGCGAAGACATTCCGTTGGAATCACGCATCCTGACCATCGTCGATGGCTTCGACGCACTGACCTCGCAGCGCCCCTACCGTGGCCCGATGCCGATACAGCGGGCCATCGAGATCCTGGCCAACGACCGCGGGCGTTTGATCGACCGGCGCCTGTTCGGCGAGTTCATGGGCCTGCTGCGCGGTGATGGTGCACCCGCCGTCTGAGCCATCGCTTCACAACACCGGCGACATCATCGCCACGGCGTTCTGCAGCAGGCGGATTGGCAGCGGCCACGCCATCACCTGCGACAACAGCACCGGCTCGGATACCGACAGATAGTCCTCCTGTCGCCGCACGATGCTGGCGGTGACCGCACTGTCGGCGATCAGCAGGTTGTTCTCGAAGTTCAATTCCAGACTGCGGCGGTCCATGTTGGCCGAGCCGACCAGGGCAATCTCGCCGTCGATGGTCAGTGACTTTGCGTGCAGCAGGCCCAGTGGGTACTCGTAGACCTCCACGCCACACTGCAGCAGATCGGCATAGGTGCTACGACTGCTTTGCCCAACCAGCCAGGAGTCATTGCGCCTGGGCAGGATCAGCCGCGTGCGTACGCCGCGGCGTGGCGCCGCACAGATCGCACGCAGCAGCGCTTCGTCCGGCACGAAATATGGCGTACTGATCACCAGCTCGCGCTGTGCCGCATAGACACAGGCGGCAAACATATCGGTCATCACGTTGTGACGGGTCACCGGACCGGTTTCAAACGCCAGCGCCATGCACCCATCGGCAAAGGGCTGCGCCACGTCGGCCGCGTATCCGTCCAGACCCTGCTCACCGCTTTCCGGAATCCAACCGCTCAGGAACAAGCGCTGCGTCTGCGCCACCACCGGACCTTCGCAGCGCAGCAGCAGGTCAATCCACGGTGCAAAACGCGGCTTGACGCGGAATTCCGGATCCGCGCAATTCTGGCTACCGCAGTAGGCAATGCGGTTGTCGATGACCACGATCTTGCGGTGATCACGCAGGTCCATGCGACTGAAGGCCATGTGCTGCAGACGATTGAGATCGTCCAGGGTCCGTAGCAGCTTGACCCCGGCTTGCGTCAGCTGCGCCCAACGCGGGCCGCCGATGAAGCCGCGCGAACCCAGCGCATCCACCATCACCCTGCACGCCACGCCACGACCTGCCGCGGCGGCAACCGCGTCAGCAACGCGACCACCAGCATCGTCATCCAGCCAGATGTAGAAGGCGATGTGCACACTCTGCTGTGCCTGCGCGATATCGCCCACCAGGGCATCGATGGCAGCCCTGCAATCGTCCATGGGCGCTGTCGGATGGCTGTCGGTGGCGCCGAGCAGAACAATGCGGTTGCCGCGTTGAGGCTGGGCGCCGTTGATCGATGTCGCCAAGGCAAACAACGATGACGCTGGCGCAGGCAGCGATGCCAGCGCGACGTCGTTGTGGGCCGCATCATTCAGGTCCGCGAGCATCCGCGCGGTCTGCTGCAGCCGACGCAGGCGCGCCCGGCCAACATTGGTTTCACCGAGCAGTAGATAGGCCAGCATGCCGATGACCGGCGCCAGCATGATCACCAGTACCCAGGCTGCGCGGGATGCAGGTGTCCGGTTGGCGCGGGTAAGCGCCCGTGCTGCGATCACCAGATGCAGCACGAACAGCAACATGCTCATCAGCCAATGCAGCGTCGCATGCGGGTCACCCAGGTCCAACATCATGCGATCTCCTGACAGCAGCCCGATCGAGTGCAGCCGACGCAACGCGAACGACATGACATGCGCGCGGTGCACAGCTGATCAAGCCAGGCCCACCCGTGGCCCAAACGCACAGCTACTGCCCGTGTTACAACGCCAGCCAAGGTGCCTGCGCCAATGCGGCCTGCAGGTGGGCCAGCAACACGTCGGACTGCTCCAGGTGCTGCTCACCAATGGCTGCCAAGGGCCAGATGCCGGAGGCATTGAATGCCGCCGCGCCACTGAACCGGGACAACGACGGCAAGTGCACCTCGACGTGGGTCTGCGCCTGACCAAGCTGGGTCAAACCTTCCATCAGCAGACGCTCGGTGCAACCACGCAGCGCCGATGCCTGTGGCCAGCACACCTGCGCGCCGTCCCAGAACGCCAGGTTCCAGGTGGTGCCTTCGCTGATGCGGCCTTGCGCATCGACAAACAGGGCGTCATCGAATCCGCGCTGCAAGGCTTGCCTGCGCAGGTGGAACAGCGGGAACGTCCCCACGTGCTTGATATGCGCCAACTCGCGTTGATACGGCAGCGGCAGCACTGAACGTGCGAGCACTGGAATCGATGCCGGCGCGGCGACGGCGATCAACACATCCACCGGCACCGTACGCAGCGGCTGGCGGAAATCGAACTGCCGCGAGAACACCGTGATCCTTACCGATGCATCCGCCGCGTCGAGCTGCTGCAATGCCTGCCGCAGCCATGCCACCAGCTGCGTGCCATCCAGCTCAACATCGAACAGCTCACGCGTGCTCACCTGCAGCCGCTGCAGGTGCAGCGCCCAGCCCTGCACCGCGCCAGCGCGCACCTGCAGCGAGGTGAAGTGCCCGTAATTGACCAGCGCCGCGCTCAACGCCCCGGCATCGGCCAATTGCCCGTTGCAGAACAGCACCGTCACGGCAGCGCCTGCGCCTGTGCCCACATCGCACGCAGTATCTGCGCCGCCGGTGCGTGCCTGGCCATCCATGCCGACTGCCCTGCCCA
>QFOV01000276.1 GCA_003248565.1 Stenotrophomonas sp. | reverse complement strand
CATGACGACACCGCACTGGAACTGCAGAAGCTGCAGTTCGAAGTGATGCAGCAGTTGGAAGTCATTGCCGATGACATCAAGGCCGGGCGACTGGGCGCCGATGAAGGTTCAGCCAAGGCCAAGGCCGTCATTGCCGCCAGCGAGCAGCAGCGTGTTGCCATGTTCAACGCCGCGATCAGTGCCAACCAACGCCAGCGCAGACGCGCCTGGTTGTTCGCGCTGATGGTAGTCGTCGCCGTCGCAGCGGTGCTGGCAGGCCTGCTGCTGGCACGCATAGCGGCAGCCTGAGCATGTAGTGCCGAGCCATGCTCGGCAGGGGCCTTGCCAGCCATCTTGCAGCAGCGGCGCAAGCCGCGAGGCCACTGCGGCATCAACCAGAGAAGAGCTTACCCCTCCCCAGCCCTCCCCTTCGCTGTGCGAAAGGGAGGGCGTAGTGCCGAGCCATGCTCGGCAAGGGGCTTTCCCGGCAAGGCCTCTGCCGAGCATGGCTCGGCACTACAGCAGGCCCGTTACCGTGGGCATCAGCCGTCGGCGGCCACAAAGCCGCCGGTCTGCCGCGCCCATAGCCGCGCATACAACCCGCCTGCGGCAACCAACTCCGCATGCGTGCCGGTCTCAACGATCCGGCCCTGATCCATCACCACCAATCGATCCATGCGCGCGATGGTCGACAGACGATGGGCGATGGCGATGACGGTCTTGTCGCCCATCAGTTCATCGAGGCTGTCCTGGATCGCCGCCTCAACCTCTGAATCCAACGCCGATGTTGCCTCGTCGAGGATCAGGATCGGTGCGTCCTTCAACAACACCCGGGCGATGGCGATGCGTTGGCGCTGTCCACCGGAAAGCTTCACGCCGCGCTCGCCAACATGGGCGTCGTAGCCTTGCCGGCCCTGTCCGTCGACCAATGAATCAATGAAACCTTCGGCGCGGGCCTTGGCCACCGCAGCGCGCAGCTGTGCTTCGCTGGCATCCGGACGGCCGTACAGCAGGTTGTCGCGGATCGAGCGATGCAGCAGCGAGGTGTCCTGGGTAACCACACCAATCTGCGCACGCAGGCTGTCCTGGGTGACGTGGGCGATGTCCTGGCCATCAATCAGGATCTTGCCGCTCTCCAGGTCATACAGCCGCAGCAGCACATTGACCAGGGTGGACTTGCCCGCGCCCGAAGGCCCGACTAGGCCGATTTTTTCGCCCGGCTTCACCGCCAGATTCAAGCCGGCCATCACCCCACCGCGCTTGCCGTAATGGAAGTGCACGTTCTGGAAGTCCACCGCACCCGCAGTGACCAGCAGCGGCTTGGCATCGGCCGCGTCCTGCACAGTCAGCGGTTGGGCGATGGTTTCCATGCCGTCCTGCACCGTGCCGATATCCTCGAAGATGCCGTTGATGGTCCACATGATCCAGCCGGACATGTTGTGGATGCGGATCACCAGGCCAGTCGCCAAGGTGATTGCACCAACGCTGATCAGGCTGTCCTGCCAAAGCCACAAGGCCAGCGCACAGGTACCCACGATCAGGAAGCCATTGAGGACGGCGATCACCATCTCCAGCCCGGTGGTGATCCGGGTCTGCGCGCGGTGCTTCTCAGCAAGCTCCTGGATGGCTTCAGCGACATAACGCTGCTCGTGGCCGCTGTGCGCGAACAGCTTGAGTGTGGCGATATTGGTATAGCCATCGACGATGCGCCCCATCGCCCGCGAACGTGCATCGGAGGCAATCCAGGCGCGGTGCTTCATGCGCGGCACGAAGTACACGCCGATGCCGACATAGGCCACCAGCCAGATCGCCAGCGGCAGCATCAAACGCCAATCCGCCTGCGCGAACAGATAGAGCGCGGTGCCGGTATAGACCACGATGTACCACAGCGAATCCACCATCTGCACGGCCGACTCGCGCAGCGACGTGCCGGTCTGCATCACCCGGTTGGCAACGCTGCCGGCGAAATCATTCTGGAAGAAACTCAGGCTCTGCCGCACCACATGGTTGTGCATCAGCCAACGCGAGCGGTTGCTCAGGCCCGGCACGATCGACTGGTTGACCAACAGGTTGTGCAGGCCCACAAGCAGCGGGCGCGCCAGCAGGGTGATGGCGGCCATCCACAGCAGTTCGCTGGCGTGGCGCTGGAAGAAGCCATTGCCAGAACCTTCAGCAAGCATGTCGACGATGCGGCCGAGGAAATCGAACATCGCCACTTCCACCAAGGCCAGCAACAGGCCAGCGATCAGTGTCGCCAACAGCACCGGCCACACCGGGCGCAGGTAATGCAGGTAGAAACGGACCACGCCGCGCGGCGGCGTGCGGGTATCCAGCGGCGGAAAAACGGGAATCAGGGATTCGAACCAGCGCAGCATCGCCACGGCCTGTAAAACCAGAACAGGCCGCGATTGTCCCACCGCGGCCTGTGTTGTGCCTGTCCAGGCAATGTATGGCTGTGCAAGCGGCAAGAAATTGCCGGATTGTGGGAGCGGCGTCAGCCGCGAAGCCGATGCCGCTTCCGCCCCTGGTCAATTCAAATCTGATGGTTCAGCTGCTTCGCGGCTGACGCCGCTCCCACGGCCTTGCCCGCGGGCTTGAGCGCTTCCTGCAGCCAGAAGTCGAAGCACTGCGTCATCGCCCTTTGCAGCACGGCGGATGGACTTGTTGGACGTAAACCGTGCCGGCAGCTGCGGAAGGATCCATAACCCACCGCAACTGCCAGCCAAGCATCACCAGCCCAGCTTCAAGCCGATCTGGCCAGCCACGTCACGATGGCTGTCGCCACCACGCTGGTAACCCACTTGGCCCCAACCGCTCCAGCCCTTGCCCAGCTCCATCTGCACGCCCGCCTTGGCCTCATACACGCTACCTGGCAGCTCATGGTTGAGGCGCTCCTGGTCCATCATTACGCTGGCACTTGCCCCGCCCGACCACCAGTTGATCGCCACGAAAGGCTGCACACGGTTGTGCTCGCTGCCAAGCTCGCGGCCGTACAAGCGTGCACCCACGCGCGTGGTGGTATCACGCAGCCTGCGGTTGCGCACCAGCGTACCGTTGGCCTCACGCACATCGCCACTGCTGAAGCCGGTATGGATCACCTGTACCTGCGGCTCGATGTAGACACCATGGCGCTTGCCTGCATGCAGCTGGAACGCACGGCCGGTTTCCAGTGACAACGACCAGGAGCGCGCGTCGTACTGCTCACGCCCCAGATAGCTGCCCTTGACCGTATTGTCGAAGCGCGCGTACTGCGCGACCACGTCCACATACGCACCGGGTGCGCCATCAGCCTGTTGGAACCACGTTCCGTACAGGCCCGCCATGCTGCCCTTCACCGTACCGGTGGCGCGGTGATGGGAAACAAGTGACATGGCCTCGGTAGTCGCGCGGCCATAACCACCCGTCACACCGATATGGACACGGGCCTCACCCATGGCAAGCCGCTTCTCCGCACCCAACTGGACAACATCGGTCTGCACACGCAGATCGATCTGGCCGCCGACAGTTCCCGCATCCAGCGTACCGGTCTGGGTGCGTGCCCACACGGCATGGCCGTGATCGTCGGTGTTGCCAGCATTGAGATGCGGCTCGCCGACACGGTCGTGCATGGTGCTGCGGAACATCCGCAGCGCCGCGATCTGGTTACCCAGATAGGCACCCGGCTCCGGCCGCAGGACCGGCGCCGGCGGAACCACTACACCCGGGTCTACCGGCGGCAGCGGATCCACCGGGTCTACTGGATCTACTGGATCTACTGGATCTACCGGATCAACTGGATCCACCGGATCGACTGGATCCACCGGATCGACTGGATCGACTGGATCGACTGGATCCACCGGATCAACTGGATCCACCGGATCCACCGGATCCACCGGATCAACTGGATCCACCGGATCCACCGGATCAACTGGATCGACCGGATCAACTGGATCGACCGGATCAACCGGGTCTACCGGATCAACTGGATCCACCGGATCCACCGGATCGACTGGATCGACTGGATCGACTGGATCGACCGGATCGACTGGATCGACCGGATCGACTGGATCGACCGGATCAACCGGATCGACTGGATCGACTGGATCGACCGGATCAACCGGGTCGACTGGATCAACTGGATCGACCGGATCTACCGGATCGACTGGATCGACCGGATCAACCGGGTCTACCGGATCGACTGGATCAACCGGGTCTACCGGATCAACCGGGTCTACCGGGTCTACCGGATCGACTGGATCAACCGGCGGCAACTCCGAGCGCAGATACCAACCGCCATCATCCGGCGTATCGCGACCGCCCTGGTACAACCAGTATTCGTACAACCCGGCCACCGCACGG
>QFOV01000275.1 GCA_003248565.1 Stenotrophomonas sp. | reverse complement strand
ACGCTCCGCATTCTGCTTGGCAAGCTCCAGCAGCTCGGTGAGGCTTTCGTCGGTGATGTCGACGAAGGAGTTGAGCTGGCCAATGGCCGCGTGAAAGTCTTCCTGGGTCAAGTCGACATGGCGCTGTGCCGAGGGCACGGCTATGGCCTGCTGGCGACGACGATGCAGCTGCACCGGGTAGCGGCGCCAGGCGAAGCAGGCGTTGAACGCGATGCCGGCCAACAGGATGGCGGCGACGTTGATTGCCACCGGGGTGAGCAGGTAGTTGTAGCCCAATGCGTGCACGTCGCTACCGCCAATCACCGCGGCCAGCGCGGTGGCGCCGCCGGGTGGATGGATGCAACGCAGGTAGTGCATCGCACCGACCGCCAGGCCGACCGCGAGTGCGCCCGTCCAGGCTTGATCGGGGAACATCAGCTGGCAGCTGACGCCGATGAAGGCGGATACCAGATGACCGGCAATCACCGCCCACGGCTGCGACAAGGCACCATGTGGCACGGCAAACACCAGTACCGCGCTCGCCCCCATCGAGGCCAGCATGATCGCGCCGCCTGCGTGGTTGAAGCCTGCGGGGAAGCACCAATGGGTGAGCTGGTAGACCACCGTGATGCCGATCAGCGCGCCCAGTGCGGAAATCCACTTTTCTCCGTGGCTGGTCTGGTTGCGCTCGATGCTCAACCAGCTGCGGAGTGGGTGCAGGGGCTTGCTGCTGGACTTCATGACGGTTGTTGGATTCAGGGGAGGCTATTTTGCCGCGTTTCCCGCGCTGTACATGAGTCCGGATCGGCTCATTGGCCGTTGGCTGATGCGGATTGGTTTGGTTCTCATGCCGCGTCTGCATGCGCCGACACGCTGAAGGGGTAGGATGTGAAGCGCTCCCCCTCTGTTGTCTGCGTGATGATTCCCGGACCATTGATCTCCTGGCCGTTCCTGCTGATGGTGTTCGTGTTGCCGCTGCTGGGCGGCTTGGTGGCGATTGGTTTGCTTGTGCGGGCCTGGTACTTCCATCGCCACGGCCAGGGGGGCTGGGGCGCGTTCTTCAACTGGAAGGTGCGCCTGTGCACCGCGTTTGTAGTGCTGGTGGCGGCCTGGGTAGGGGTGCTGATCTACAAGACCACCGAGTTCAAGCGCGAGTTCGCCATCGAGAGCTGGCAGCGCGGCAGCCGTGCACAGTTCGTGCTGGACCGTGATTTTCAGTATGGCGAATTCACCGTCCCCAAGGGAACGCTGGTCAATCGCCGCGATGTCTTCGACAACGGCGAGCCGCAACGGCCATTGGGATTGCGTGGCCTGGATGCGCTGCAGTTCCCCGAGCCAGTGCAGCTGGCGGGTCTGTGGGTCGATGTCCTGGAAACATCTCCCGGGCGCATGCGCTTGACTGCCGATCAGCGCATCAGCCCGGTCTATCATTCCGATCCGGAGAGTGGTGACTGGGTGGTCGATCCTTCGCGTCCGTTCATCGACTGCGAGGCCGGTGAGGTCGCCTGGTTCAATACACCGTTGATCGACTATGACATCCAGGCCGAGTTCACGACCGGTGAGCCGGATGGTGCAGCCGCGCGCTTCAAACCCAGCCAATGGCAGTTCACCCATTGTGAGCGCGACTGGGGGCCGCTGGAGATCAAACCGGCCTTCGCCGAGCCGATGCCGGCCGGCGCGACGCCACAGGTTTTCGCGCGAAAGAACTGATCTTCTGCAGCAGGGAGACAGGTTTTACACAGATTTGATGCGGACCTTGGGGCGTCGCCATCGTCGGTTTATGGAAGCAGCGTGAACAATTCCGCATCGCCGCGCAGCTCGCGCGGCCGCTTCCGGAAATCCCATGAAACGCTCACGTTCTTCGTTGTACTTTGCTGCCTTCATCGCACTCACCGCCAGCGCGGATGCATTGGCCATCGACACCAGCGGCAGCGCTGCCCTGACCAGCGACTATGTCTGGCGCGGTTCCAGCCAGAGCCAGGGCGATGCTGCCGCGCAGGCTGGTTTCCGCGTTGCCGGCGATAGTGGCTTCTACGCCTCGGCTTGGGGATCCAGCGTGGAGTTCGCACCGGAAACACATGCCAGCAGCGAGTTGGACTTCGTCGTTGGTTGGAACGGGAGACTGGCCGATGACTGGGCATTGGATGCCAATCTGCTGCATTACCGGTATCCGGCAACGACCGTCGACCTGAACTGGACCGAGCTCAATACCACGCTGACCTGGAAGGACAATTACTGGTTGTCGCTGGGTTGGTCGCCGCAGGCGCTGGGCACCAACCAGGATGGTCTGTACACCCAGTTGGGCGCACGAATGCCGCTGTCACCGCAATTGCGTCTTGAGGCCGCCGCTGGTTGGTACCAGTTGCAGGACGCGGTGGGCGGTGGCTACGCCCACGGACAGGTCAGTGCGATCTGGGCAGTGGCAGCGCCGATCGAGCTGCGGTTGAGTGGGCACTTCACCGACCAGCACGCAGGTGATCTGTTTGGCGACCAGGCCGCTGGCACACGTTGGGAAGCTGCCGTGCAGGCGTCGTTCTGACAGGGCAAAGTTTGTGGGAGCGCATCGCTCTTGTAGGAGCGGCGTAAGCCGCGAAGCCGGGGGGCGTTGGCAGCCAGTTGCCTTGCGATCTGATGGTGTGTGAGCTTCGCGACTTACGTCGCTCCCACAAGAAGGCGGGGTGCCCTTGTGGGGGCGACGTAAGTCGCGAAGCTGGCATCAATGAGCAGCCATATCGATTGCGATCTGGTGGTCCATCAGTTTCGCGACTCACGTCGCTCCTACAAAACGGCGTTGGTGCCGATCCGTCAGCGGCTTTCGGCTGGTGCCTGCGCTTTGATGCTGCTTCTACCTTGCTTCCTGTTACCGGCGAAGGTCAGTGACAGGTGGATGAGGGCGATAAGCGCGATGACCATGGCCGATTCACCATGACTGGCCAGGAACGCCATAAGCAACCCGATGAATCCAAAGATGGAAAGGGCATCGAACAGCAAGCGACTGAAGCACCAGGCAGCAACCAGGATGAGCAGATACAGGGCCGCTGGCAGTGCTGGCGTCCGGGCCATGAAGTAGAGAATTTCCATCTCGGGGATGCATGCTTGTTGGGTTGTTGGAGGCGAATTCTAGGTGCGTCGCATGTGCCGGATATGCGGCCAATGTGAAGCGAATTTGAAGTGCTGAATGCCTGCGCCTGGCGTTGAAAAAGTTCTGGAAATCCGTCGCTGGCTGCGGTTAGCTTTTGCCACTCCGTAGACATTCAACAGACGACCTTGAACTCTTCCGATCGAACCAGCTGGCCGCGAACAGTGCGCATCGTCTTGCTGCTTACAGTGCTGACGCTTGCCGGCGGCTGGCTGTGGCAGCAGCCCTTCACCGTGGTTGCCCGAGAAGGCTGGAAGCTCTCCCGGCTGCCAGCGCCAACGGCGATAGCCGTGCCGGTGCAGGGCATCAAGCCACGGCAGATTGCCGATACTTTCGGCGCACCACGCGGGCGCGACCGCAAGCACCATGGCGTGGACATCTTCGCCAAACGCGGCACGCCGGTTGTCGCCGCCACCCGGGGCGTGGTGGCAGCGGTGCGCGACAGCGGCCTGGGCGGGCGTCAGGTGTGGGTGCTCGGGCCGGCCGGGCAACGGCACTACTACGCGCACCTGCAGGATTGGGCGCCAGGGCTGGCCTACGGACGCATCGTGCAGGCCGGGGATGTGCTGGGCTTCGTGGGCGATAGCGGCAATGCGCGCGGTACGCCGCCGCATCTGCACTACGGCATCTACGGCGGTGATGGCCCGTTCGACCCGCTGCCGCTGATGCATGCAGGCCAGCCGCGCAAGCGGTAAGGTACGCCCCCTGCAAGCCGCCTTCCCGCGGCGTGAGCTGTACTGAACGATGCTGATTGATCAATTCGACCGTGAACACCTGTGGCACCCCTACAGTGCCCTGGGCAGCCCGGTGCCGGTGCTCAAGGTGGCCCGCGCCGATGGCGTGCTGTTGCAGCTGGAAGATGGTACCCGGCTGATCGACGGCATGGCCTCGTGGTGGTGCGCCATCCATGGTTACAACCATCCGCAGCTGAACCAGGCGGTGGTTGACCAGCTGGGCTGCATGTCGCACGTGATGTTCGGCGGGCTGACCCACGAGCCGGCCATCGCGCTGGGCAAGCAGCTGCTGCAGATCGTGCCCAAGGGGTTGGATGCGATCTTCTATGCGGACTCCGGCTCGGTGTCGGTGGAAGTGGCGCTGAAGATGGCGATCCAATACCAGGCTGCGCGCGGCAAGCCGGGCAAGTGCAATATCGCCACCACGCGCTCGGGCTATCACGGTGATACCTGGAACGCGATGTCGGTATG
>QFOV01000004.1 GCA_003248565.1 Stenotrophomonas sp. | reverse complement strand
GCAGCGGCCAGGCTGGAGCACGCGAACAGGCAGAGCAGGGCGAGTCGAGGTTTCCAGCGTGGCATGGTGGCTCCTGGGTAGGTGATCAGGCTTTCTTGCTGGCGATCCAACGGTCGATCTTGGCTTCAAGGATATCCAGCGGCATGGAACCGTCCTTGAGGATTTCATGATGGAACTCGCGCGGGTCGAAGCGATCACCGAGTTCGGCCTTGGCCTTGTCACGCAGCAGGCGGATCTTGATCTCGCCTACGCGGTAGGCCAGGGTCTGGCCGGGCAAGGCCATGAAGCGCTCGACCTCGGAGGCGGCATCGGCGGCCGGGATGTCGGCGTTCTTGACCATGTACTCGGTGGCCTGCTGGCGGGTCCAGCCGGCGGCATTCAGACCGGTGTCGGCGACCAGGCGCACGGTGCGCAGCAAGGTGGTCTGCAGATAGCCGAGCTGGTCGTAGGGGTCGCTGTACAGGCCCAGTTCCTGGCCCAGCGATTCGGCGTACAGGCCCCAGCCTTCGACATAGGCAACATCGCCACCGAGGCGGCGGAAGCGTGGCAAGGCGGCCAGTTCCTGTTGTGCGCCCAACTGGTAGTGATGGCCGGGTATGGCTTCATGCAGGTATTGCATGGTCACTGCCCAGCGTTTGCGTGAGGGCAGGTCGCTGGTGTTGACGTAGAGCACGCCGGGTTGTTGGCCATCGGCGCTGCCCGGCTGGTAGCTGGCGGCGCTGGAGGTGGCGGCGCGCTCGGCGTCGACCGCCTTGATTTCCAGGCTGGCCTTGGGCTGTTCGTTGAACAGGGTGGGTACCGCTGCGTTTACCCGACGGCCAGTCTCGGCATAGTAGGCAAGCAGGGCGTTGGCATCGCGGAATACGAACTGGCGGTCATTGCGCATCGCGGTAAAGGCTTTCTGCTGCGAGCCGCGGATCCTGGCCTGTTTCATCACCGCATCGATGCGGGCCTGCAGGTCCTTGACCTCCTGCTCGCCAAGCGCGTGGATCTCGGCAGGTGTGCGTGCCGGCGAGGTGCTGCTGGCTACATTGTGTGCATACCAGGCGCGGCCATTGGGCAGCGCGGCCATGCCATCGGTGCTGCGCGCAGCGGCCATGTAGTCGGTGGCGATGAAGCCGCGCAACGAACGATAGGCCGGCATGATCCGGTTCTCGATCATGCGCTTGTACTCGGCAGTGAGCCTGGCCTTGTCCTCGGCGGAAAAGTCCTCCGGCATGTTGCGGATCGGGCCCCAGAAGAGGCTCTCCTCCGCCGTGGGTTTGATCACCGCGTCCAGCTGCGGCAGCACTTTCTCCATCAGTGCGCGCGGCTGCACCACGCCGGCGGCCTTGCCTTCGCGCATGTTGGCGATGGCCTGGTCGAACAGTGCGGGGATGCCGAGCGAACGCTTGGACCAGTTCTCGTAGTCCTTGACCGTGCGGAACGGCTGCGCGCCGGCACCCGAGCCCAGCACCGCGATGATGCTGGACAGGTTGTAGTACTGGTTGATCGGCAGCATCCAGGTCGGGTACTGCTCGCCGGCCAGCGAGACCTGCGCGTCACGCACGAAGATTTCGTAACTCAGCAGGTCCTGGCCCTGCAGGCCGGTGGCGCCGACGGCCTGGACCTTGCCCAGCCATTCAACCATGAAGTCATGCGATTGCTGGCGCGAGGCCGCGGACAGGAAGTTGGGTAGCTGGTCGTTGTAGCGCTGGTCGCCCTGGAAGGTGGCCTGCAACGGGTTCAGCCGCATCGAGGCATCCCAGTACTCGTCATAGATGCGGTTGAGCTTGGCGGCGTTGTCCTGCTTGATCGGCAGCGGCACTGCGGCCGGTCGGCGCGGGGCCGGGCGCGGCGTGGTGCGGGGCTTGGCGGCGCGGCTCTGCGGCGCTGACTGGCGCTGGGTTTTCTTCTTCGCCGCGTCGGCAGGGGCCGCAACGGACAGCGTCATGATCGAGGCAATGGCAAGCGCAAGCAGGCGCAACGGGCTGTAAGGCATCAGGTGTTCCGCAAATACATCGACCCGGGAGCTTGCCCGATATCAGCGGTGACGACCAGTCGTGGCGCGGATGAACACGCGCCAGTGATACAGCTCAGGTTATGTCCCATGCCCTGTGGTTATTACCGCAAGGCATGGGATCGGGCTTACCGGTCGGCGGAGCGGGTGAATGGCACGCTGTCCGGGGCGACCGCACCGCCGGAAATGATGAAGCTCATGGCCTGGTCCACGGTCCAGTCGGTGGGGGTGAGCATCTCCACCGGGACGATCTCCAGGTAGCCGGAGGTCGGGTTGGGGGTGGTGGGCACATACACGGCGGCCAGTTCGCGGCCGGTGCCCTGCTCCTTGAGCACCCGGGTGACCAGACCGATGGACTTCATGTCCCGGTGCGGGAAGTCGATCAGCACCACACGCTGGGTGCTGCCGGGCTTGGTCTGCAGGATGTCCAGCAGCTTCTTGGCGCTGTCATAGATGATGCTGGCCAGGGGGATGCGCCGGATCACCGCGCCGAACCAGCGCAGCAGCTGTTGGCCGATCACCCGGCGGCTGAGGATGCCGACCAGCAGGATCACCAGCAAGGTGGCCAGCAGGGCGGTGATGTCCTGCATCCATTCGACCTTGATCCAGCCCAGGTAGTCCGGGAACGAGGCGGCAATGCGCTCGGACAACGGCACGATCAACGGGCTGCTGATGCCCGAGAGCAGGACGAACACGAATTTGACGACCACCCAGGTCAACCAGATCGGCAGCAGGGTCAGCAGGCCGGTGAGGAAAAGACGTTGCAGGGAGGGACGGGGGGCGGGGGAGACGGCTTCAGGCGACATCCGCGAATTGTAGCGTTCGGGTGTCTTCCGTATGTGCGCCGCTGAACGCTGGAACGGCTGCGTTCAGAGAAATCTGTGTTGCTGCCCTGCCTCAATCCGGCTTGCGGGCGTCGGGCTTGAGCCGCACATAGACCTGCTTGCGCACGCGCGCTACTACCTCGCCGCTGGCATCGAGGACATCATTCTCGAACCAGTGCAGGTACTTGTCGCCATTGGCGGTCGCCGCCCTCACTTCGTCGAGGGTGGCGTCATCGAGCCGGAACTCGGTCCACACCACGCCACGGCCGGGCTTGAGGAACTCGATGGTGCCGGCCTTGTCCCAGACGAAGTAGCGGCTGCCCATGTTCTGCAGCAGGCACAACATCCAGAACGGGTCGGTCATGGCGAACAGGCTGCCGCCGAAATGGGTGCGCACGTAGTTCACGTTCCACGGCCGCTGCCGCAGCTCGACCCGCACGTATCGGTAGTCGGCGCTGATGGTGGTAACGTGGATGCCGGCAAACAGGAACGGAGGCCACAGGTTGATGCCGCGGCGGAACAGGCTGGCTTTCATTGCGGATGCGGACTGACAGGGGAACCGGAGTCTAGCATTCGCATGCGTATGGAAGGATTCAGTGTGGCCAGGGCGGGGCGATGTGGTAGCCGTCGCGGCCAGCCTGCTTGGCCTGGTACAAGGCAGCGTCGGCGGCTTCGAACAGGCGTGCCGGGCCATCGTCGGGACCGGGCAGCACGCTGCAAACACCGATGGTGACGGTGGTCCTGGTCTTGCTGTGCTGGGCCTTGTCGATCGGGATGCTGAGCTGGCGTACACGGTTGATCAAGCTCTGCACCAGCTGCTCGGCGCCGGCTGGCGGCGTGTCGGGCAGGATCAGGGCGAACTCGTCTCCACCGAAGCGCGCGGCAAGGTCGCGCGGACGCCGCGCCATGTCCTCGATGGTGCGGCCCAGGTAACGCAGCAGGCGATCACCGACGTAATGCCCGTGGCTGTCGTTGCAGCTCTTGAAGTGATCCACATCGATCAGCAGCAGGGTCACGGGACGGCCGCTACGGCGCGCGGCATCGGTTTCCCGCCGCAGCGTCTCCTCAAAGCGCATGCGGTTGGCCAGGCCGGTGAGCGGGTCACGGTTGGCTTGGCGGCGCCAGTAGCGCATCTGCCATAGCGTCCAGAACAACAGCATGCCGATGAAGCCCGCGGTCGCCGCAACGGGTGCGAACCACAGGTTGGCGCCATGGAGCAGAGCCAGGCTCAGCAGTATCGGAGCAGGGATGGCCAGTGCGCCCAGCAGCCAACGTTGGCGGATGGCGGAAGTGATGCCCAGCGCACCCAGTGCCACCAGCGCCATGGTGATTGCAGTCTGCAGCAACGGTGGCAGCGGGCGAATGGCGTTGCCGGCCAGCAGCATGGAGGCGACATTGGCTTGATATTCGCTGCCGCTCATCCAGTTGTCGCGTGACGTCGGGGTGAGCAGGCGTGGGGCGATGCCGCTGGCAGTCATGCCGACGATGACCAGTCGGCCCTTCAGCAGATCGGTAGGTATCCGGCCGTCCAGTACGTCGACATAGGACATCTGCGGAAAGCTGCCAGGCGGCCCGGCATAGCGCAGGCGCACGTAGTGATCGCGATGCCATTGATAGGGAGAAAGGGTCTGCGGCGAAGGATCGGCCATGCCCGGTAGCGGCTCGTTGATCCCGGCAAGTGCGGCACCCAATGCAGGCCAATGTGGTGAACCGATGCCTGCCTTGAGGTAGGCGCCGCGTGCAACGCCGTCACCATCCACTTCGATATCGGTGTGTGCGAGCGTTGCTGCCGCTTTGGCAATGGCGGGTACGGGCAGCAGTTCCTCGGGTACCGCTTCGTCACTGGCCGGTGCGGCCAGTACCGGCAGCACGACCCGCCCGTTGCGGTGGATCGCGGCCGCCAAGGCCTTGTCCTGGCTGGCATCCCTGCGATCTGCGTCGGGGAGCATCAGGTCCAACGCAACACGCTCCACGCCCGCTTGGTGCAGGCGATCCAACAGCTGCGCATGGGTGCTGCGTGGCCACGGCCACTGCCCAAGTTGCTGCAGGCTGCGGTCATCGATGGCAATGATCGCCAGGCGGGGGTCGGGCGGGTAGTCCCAGTCGCCCACCAACAGATCGTAGCTGGCCACGTCCTGTTGCCAGAACACCCGGGCATGGCTGAGCCAGCCGACCACAAGCGCGCAGCCGAGTACAAACAGCAGCCTTACCTGCCAACGCGGCCGTAGTGGCCTCATAAGGCGAGCAGCAACAAGGCGCCGGCGCCGGCGCCATAGCAGAGCCGGCAGCGCAGCTGGATCTGCTGCGGCGTGGAGAAGGTGCTGGCATAGCCATCGTCTTCGATGCTCTGCACACGCACGTGCAGGGTGCCGCCACGCCAGGGGTGCTTGAATGCGATCTCGGGGATGTCCACGTGTTCATCCAGCAGCAGTCGGGAGAAGTCTGCCTTGCGCGAGATCTGCACGCGATAGTGCTGGGCGGCGCTGTCGGCCGGCCAGCGCAGGGTCAGCAGGCCTTTTTGGCCCCTGGTCGAGTCCAGAGGTGTCGCAGCGGGCACATCACTGAGTTGCAGCGGCAATGCCTGGCCGTAGCGGCCGGGCATGTTGCCAGCATCGATTGAGGCCAGTCGCCAGAAATAGTTCCCCGCCGGCAGGGGGCTATGGATGCGCACTTGCTGGTTGTGGGCCTGTTGTTCGACCAAGGGGTGCAGGAAGTCTGGATTGTCGGCGATCTGAAGCACGCTGCCAGTGGCGCCGGCAACCTTGGCCCACTGGAAGCGAGGCTGCAGCTGATGCACGGTCTGTCCATGCAGTGGCGCGAGTGTCAACGGCGCGGGCAGGCCTTCGGGCACCGAAAAATCATGTTCGGCATCCAGGCCCTCGACGCCGTCGGTGTCGATGGCGCGGACCAGCAGGCGCAGCTGGCCTGGCGGCAAGCTGTCGATGCGGATCTGCGGTTCTGCCAGCTCGCGGGCGAACAGTACGACGTCTGGTGTCGCCGCCAGTACGACTTCAACCCGGTAGCCCTTGGCCGCATCCAGTGGTTGCCAGGCAGCCAGCAACGGCAGTGGCTGCAGCCGCAATTGTGATTCAAGCAGCTGTGGGGCCGGCAGCAAGGGCCGCGGCTGTGCTGGCGCGGTGCCCGCTGCACGGATCAGGGTTGCGTGGCCGCCACCAATCACCCGCTGGCCGGCGCGATTGCCTACCTGCACTCGACCCTCGACGACCTCGGTGGCTGCAGGACTGTCTTCGTCGCCGGCGTTCACCCGGAACAAGGTGCCGCGCACGCTGCTGGTCGCGGTCGGAGCGGTGATGATGTAGCGCGATGCCGGCCCGCGCGCTGGCGTCACCTGGTTGCTGCTGCGTCCGCGTTGCAGGCGCATGCGGGTATCCACCATGCCGGTGGCGCCATAGCTGCTGAGCTGGTCCAGCTGCAGCAGCGAATTCTCGCGAAGTTGCAGGCGTGAATCATCGGCAAAGCTGAGGGTGACGCTGGCATCGTCACCGGTCTGCAGCTGGCTGCCGATCGGCAGCAGCATGTTGGCCTGCAAGGCGCGCGTGCCGTTGACCGGATCGCTGACCTGGACCTGGCCGCGCAATGCAACCACCCGGGCCGGTGCCGGCTGTACGCGCAACCAGGCGATAGGGAAGCGCAGGGTCTGGCCGGGCGCGAGCCGGTACGGATCGGCAATCCTGTTATGTGCCTGCAGCTGCTGCCACTGCACATCGGCCTTGAGGTAGCGTGCGCCCAGGTCCCACAGGGTATCGCCGGGGCGCGCGCGGTAGTTCCAGTCCTGGGCGCTGGCCAATGTTGCCCAGCACAGCAGCAATGCAGCGACCAGCAGCTGCACCAGGGATGGGCGAACGTCGATGTTACTCACGGCCACTTAGGCTCCAAAAACGCGTGTCCGTTACGCTGACATCGTGCTGCTTGCAACTTCATCATCATGCGATCCAAGGCGCCGTGGTGAGGGCCACGGCCGGATCATCCACGATGGGCTGTCAATTTTCGTGCAATTGACACGCAAATTGAACTGTCTGGCGCCAAGTTAAAACAGTAGCGAAGACATCTTGCGGCGGTAGCGCCCCACCAGGTCTTCGTCTTCGATCACCCGGAAGGCGTCGATCAACGCTTTCTTGGGCAGGCTGTCGCGGAAGCTGCGGTCGATGCGCAGCATCTCGATGAACTGCTCCAGCGCAGCTTCATCCTCGCCTGCCAACAGCTGCTGGATGCCCAGCAGGTAACGCGCTTCCAGGTCATTCGCGTCGGCCTGCAGGCGCGCTGCCAGGAGATCGGCGGCCGGTGCGTCCTGCAAGGCGGCGGCAAAGTCCAGGCGCGCGCGTGCGCGGATGGCGCGGTCGTCGGTGGCGAGGTTGGCCGGCAGGCCGTCCAGCAACTGCCCGGCCTCGGCGGTTGCACCGGTCTTGAGCAGTGCCAGGGCCAGGTCGAGTTTCAGCTCGGCTTTGTCCGGCTCGGCGGCGATGGCCTCGCGCAATGCGGCGATTTCGGCCTGCGGGTCCAGTGGCAAGGCCTGGATCTCAGCATCGACGGCCGCCGCCGCTTCAGCGGGCACTACACCGTGCTGGGTCAGGAATTCACGCAGCTGGCCCTCCGGCATCGCGCCGGGGAAGCCATCGACAATCTGCCCATCCTTGATCAGGAAAACGGTGGGTACCGAGCGGATCTGGAAGGCGGCAGCAACCTGTTGCTCCTTGTCGACGTCGACCTTGGCCAGCTCGAACGCACCGTTGTACTCGCCGGCGAGCTTCTCCAGGATCGGCCCCAGGCTCTTGCATGGCCCGCACCAGGTGGCCCAGAAATCGACCAGCACCGGAGTCTGCATCGATTTCTGCAGGACTTCGGCCTCGAAGGTTTCGGTGGTTGCCTCGAATACGTGGGGAAGATCGCTCATGGCTGGCTACGTTGCTGTCAGGAACTTCCTTTATGGCGACGGCGGGGCGGGTTCTCAACCTCTGTGGGAACTGGTGGGGAAATGACAGGTGTGGCGGTTGCAGGGTGCTGGATAGGGGCTTCACGGATAAAGCCGGTAGTGCCGAGGCATGCGCGGCAAGGGTTTCCCCGGTAACGCCCCTGCCGAGCATGGCTCGGCACTACGCTCGGCTCCCTCCCTTTGGCGTAGCGAAGGGGAGGGCTGGGGAGGGGTAGGCGCTTCGCGTGCTGATGCCATGCTGGGCGAGCCCTGCCGAGCATGGCTCGGCACTACAAAAACGCCGCCTTTCCTGGGGAAGGCGGCGTCTTTTTCTCCTCGGAGCCTGGGCCTCAGGGGTGGCTGGCCGGTTCCTGGCTGGCGGGGGGCACCGGGGTGGCCGCGGTAGCCGGGGCCACGCTGGGAGTGGCTGGCAGGGTCAACTCGGGATTGACCTGCTGCGCCTGCAAGGCCTTGATCTGCTGGTTCAGGGCTTCCAGCTGGGTGTTGGTGGCGCGCAGGTCCGAGCTCAGCGCCACCGCCTGCTGCTTGCGCTCCTGCAGGGCGTTGCTGACCTGCAGCGACTGCTGGCGTTGCTGTTCCACTTCCTGCTGCAGGCCGCGCAGGCGGCGCTCATTCATGGCCACCAGTTTCTCGCTGTAAGCCTTGCCGGCCTGCAACCGGATCGTGTCCAGATAGACCTGGGCCAACTGCTTGGTCTGGTCGGCGAAGGTGAGATAAAGCGTCTCGGCGTTCTCGACGGAGTCGGTGCGGATGACACGCCAGAATTCCTTCTCGTGGAACAGCGCCACGTAATAGTTCAGCGAATCGGCATGGAACAGCAGGCTGGCACCGTAGTTACCGTTGTAGGTGGTGCGCAGCTCGGTAAGTTCCTGGTTGCCCATCAAGCGTTTCAGCTCGGCCACGGTATTGCCCACCGCGCTGTCTTCGCTGTTGGCGGGGGCGGCCGGTACCTCGGCTTCACCGCGCTGCCAACGGCCAGCCATCGCAACCGGTGCCGTGAGCACGCCAATGACCAGGAGTAGTGCACAGCCAAACCGGCTCGGAAGCATTTCGATCCTTCTCATAAGTCCCCGTAATTCCCCCGAATTGCGATGGCCGTCGCATTTCATGAATGCGCCTTGTTCGTACCCGAGCATAGCACGCGATCTGGCGCTGGAAAGCATTGCGGCGTGGGCTTCTGCACTGTTCGGGAAGGCGCTCATTCGACCAGCTGGCTGCGGCCGCATTGGATCGACTGCATGTGCACGTCGGTACGGCCCAACTGCAGGCCCAGGACGTCTGACAGCAGCTTTGACAGCAGGTTGCCGACGCCATCGAGCAGCGGCCGCAAGGTGTTGTCGATGACGGGTTTGAGCAACAGGCAGAGCACGCTGCTGCAGCTTCCGCTGCCGGTCACCGGGTTGTAGCCGCCGCTGCCGCTGAGGCCGCCGGGCTTGGTCTGCAGGTACTTGGCCAGCGAATTGCTGACGCAGTCATTGAAGGCCAGGCCGGCGATCAGGCCCTGGCAGGATGTCAGCCCGAGTACGTCGAGCAGGCCACCGAGCACGCTGGGCTTGCTGATCGTGGTCTCGTAGAGAAAGCCCTGCCAGACGTCGCCCTGCACTTTCTTGGGCGTGCAGCCCAGCAGCCAGCTGTCGCAGGTTGGGATCTCGGTGGTCCAACTGCCAAGTGCCGGGAGATTGGCGTCGCTGTTGCCGTTGGTCAGGGCCTGCACCACGACGGCGGGCTGGTACAGGCCGTTTTTCTTGGTGGCTTCCAGATACTGCACGGCCAGATCCTTGGCCGCATCGCTGCTGTTGCCCTGTGGAGCGAACAGTGACTGCACGGTGCCGAGCAAGGCATCGACGAGGTCCGATACCAGCTTGCCCACCTTCAGGTCATTGGGTTTGACGGTGCCGGTCTGGCCAGCGCTCAAGGTCAGCTGATCGCTCTGTGACAGTGCTTCCAGCGAAATCTTCTTGTTGAGCACATCGCGGCCGAGCAGGCTGACCAGGGTCTCGCTGCCCAGCCCGGTGCGGCACAGCTCACGGGTTGAATCCCATGGTGTGGTGGCCTTGCCGATGCAGACGTTGGCGATGGCGCTGGTGACGTCGACCTTGGCCGTCGCCGGTTGGCTTGAACAATCGATGGCGGTGAGTTGGCCGAAGCCGTCGATCACGTCGATGTAGGTGGGCAGTTTGATGCGCGTGCCCAACCAGTTCAGTACCGTGCCAAGTGCGGGAATCCGTTGCGAGTCGATATCCAGGAACAGCCGCACCTGGCTGTTGTAGGCGGTGGTGCCGACCGGGCCGATGCCGATCGAGGCAGGCTCGACAATGCTGGCCTTGGCTTTGAGCAGGCCGAGGACGTCCAGCTGCGGAATCTCGACGGCGTGCTTGGAGTTGGCGATGGAGATGCTGGTGCCAAGCAGGTCGAGCGCATTGAGGTCCACATCCAGCGCGCCGTTGGCCGCTTCGCTGCCGCCGGCGATCTTGGCGAACAGGCCCGCGCTGCTGGCGGTGGAGCCCAACTGCACCAGCGCGTTGCTGATACCGGCGCCAAGCAGCTTCTGCTGCAGCAGGCGCAGGTCGACGCCGGCCAGTCCCTGCTGGTTTGCCAAGCTGGCCATCACTTCCAGCAGCCTGCCGACGGAGACCTGGTTGGCGGCAAGCAGGCTGTTCAATTCACCGACGTTGATGTCGGTGGCTACCGGGATGCCCAATGCCTGCAGCAGCCCCCTGGGGGTGATCTTGACGTTGGCCAGGCCCTGGTAGCTGGCGATCTGGGTCTGGGTCAGATCGACGCCGACCAATCGCAGTATCCCCTGCAGCGGTGCATTGCTGTTGGTGTTGAGCAGCCGCGAACCGACGCTGAAAGCCGCCTGCGGGGAGCTGCGCTTGGCAACGGCGGTGGCGCTGATGCGCGGCAGGGAGGTGAGCTGGCCCAGCAGCGGTACAGCTTGCCGTGAGGCGGTGACCTGTACCGCATTCAAGGGGCGGTTGTTGGCAACGCCGACAAAGCGGGCGCCCGGTGCCAGCTCGGCGCCCCAGTAGCCGCAGCTGATCGCCAGTTGACCGGCGAACTGATTGTCGGTCAGTGCGTTGTTGCGCGCGGCCAGGTTGTCCTTGTAGTCGGTGGTGCACAGCTCGAGGCGTTGCGCGCCCGCCAACGCAGCCAGGTCGGCGGTCTTCTGCACATCCCGCTTGCTCCAATACAGGTAACCGACCTCGACCAGACCAAGTATCACCACTAGGCCGAGCAGCAGCAACAACATTGGCAGGCCTGCACCGCCACGTTGGCGCGTGGTGTTGGGTAGATCGCGTAGCGCGCGTGACGGTGGAAGTGAAGCCGGGCGCGGGCTGTCCATGGTTGGCCTCAGCGGCTGCCGCCGCCTTGCTTGGGATTGGGGAGTGCAGCCTCGAAGTACTCGGGGATGGGGTGATCAAAGCTGTTGAGATAACGTTGGTAGCTGCGACTGGCGGCCTCGCCGAGCATCGGCAGCGCGGTGCCGGGGCGAGTGCTGTCAGCCTGTAGCTGCAACAGGGCGCGGGTGGTGTCGCCCACTTGTGAACGTGGCAGGTCGGCAAAGCTGGTGGTCGCCACCGGCGTGCTTGCGGTGGCAGCGCTTGTTGCACTCGCCGTGCTGCCAGTGTGTGCGCTGGCTGCAGTGCTGGTATCGGCCATGCGTTCGATCAACGGTGCGTGCTGGGCCGCGGCTGATGCGCAACTGCCGAAGCTGCACAGCAGCACTGCTGCTGCGATGGCTGCCGTCCGGATCATGGCGTTACCTCCTGCGAAGTGGTCGACGAGGGGCTGAAACGATCAAGCATCGAGCCGGGTGGGCGCGGCACATGCGTGGCCCTGGTTGCTGGCTGCTGGGCAGCCAAGGCGGTCGTATTGCCCGCTGCCGCCGCTTCGGGAATGGCAGCGGCGACCGGTTGCCGCAACGTCTGCGCCAGGCGATAGATCTCGCTTCGGGTTGCCGGCGGTAGATTTGCCCGCTGCATCATGCTTTCTGCGGTTGTTGCCTGGCCGGACAGCAACGCCCACAGCGCAAGATTGGAGATGGCGCGGATGTTGTCCGGCCCCAGTTCGGCGGCCTTGGCCAGAGGCGCCCGTGCCGGTTCGACTTGACCGGCCTGCAACAGAGCGAAGCCCAGGTCGCCGAGGTAGGCGATATTCAGTGGGTCGGCACGCACCGCGTTGTCGAGTGCAAGTCGCGCACCGGCATGGTCACGCGCGGCTGCTGCGATAAGCCCAAGCCCGTGCCAGGCCGGCGCGGCTTGTGCGCCTTTGGTCAAACCACGGTAAATGGCGGTTGCGGTTGCATCATCGCCGGTTTCGCGCAGCGCGTTGGCCTGCAGGATGCGCAGTTCCGGACTGTCGCCGAAGCGCTGCCGGAAGGCGTCGATATGCGCCAACGAGGCGTAGTAGGCACCTTGCTGCTGCATCTGTTTGAGCAGGCCAAGATACATGCCGCGATCATCCTGCGCTGCTTCCACCAGCGCCGGTTCGATCGGTGGTTGCTTGTAGGCGGCACGGTTGCCGCCACAGCCAGCGAGCAGGGCAGGGACCAGTACGATCAGTAGCAGCGCTTTGGTTTTCATCAGGTCGGCTCCCATTACATTCCCTTGATCGCGGCAGCCAGCGAAATGATGGCGGGCCCGGCAAGTACCAGCATCAGTGCAGGCAGCAAGGTGATCATCATCACCACGGTCATCTTCACCGAGAGCTTGCCGACCTTCTCCTTCATCTTCATCCGACGCTGTTCGCGCAGGCGCATGCCGAACTGCTTGAGCGGTTCCTGCACGGCGCCGCCGTGCTGGTGCACCTGCAATATCATCTGCATGAGACTGCGCAGGTCGTCGTTGTCGAAGGACTCGGAGAGCCGTCGCAGCGATTGCGCGCGACTGCGGCCGCGGCTGTAGCTGGCATTGGCGACCTGCAGTTCGTGGCCCAGTACCGGGATGGCAATGTGCAACTTTTCGCTAACCATCTGCAGGCTTTGGTCGATGCTGAAGCCAACACCTTGCAGCAGGCGCAGCAGGTCGATCAGCAAGGGCAATTCTTCATCCACTTTCCTGCGCAGGCGACTGGCCCAGCTGCGCAGCAGCAGCTTCGGCAACAGAATGCCAAGCGCAAAGCCGACCAGCACGATGATGACCATGTCGCCGCCATGCGGCCGCAACAACAGCACGGCGATGAGTGGCATCAGCAAGGCAAGCAGCAGGCGGGTGGCAAGGAAGGCGGCGGTGCCGGTGTTGTGGTTCCAGCCAACCTGTTCCAACAGCAGCTTGTCCTCGGGTGCAAGCAGCGCTTTCTGCACGCGGCTGCCGTCGAAGTGCTGGCCGACGGCGGCGAGGTCACTCAGGCGCTGCCGCCACCAACCGGCTTTCGGCGCTTTGTCGTGTTCCAGGTGCTGGGCCGTGTCCAGAGCGGTCTGCAATGCCGCGCCCGCCTGCTGGCTGCGGCGCCCGCGGTAGAGCAGGCCGCCCGCAGCCAGTACCAGGGCAAGCACGACCAGCATCATGGCGATGGCGTACAGCTGGTTCATGCGGCTCTCCGGCGGAGCTGAGGGGTGATGGACGGCGTCATAGCGACTTGGCCAGCCGGTACAGCAGGAAGCCGCCAAACAGTTCAAGCAGCACCGCGATCAACAGGATTTTCTTGCCCAGCGGTTCCTGGAACATGGGCTGGAAGAAATCCGGGCTCATCAAGGCCATCGACAAGGCCGCGCCGACTGGCAGCAGCGCAAGTACCCAGGCAGACATGCGGGTCTCGGAGGTGGTTGCCTGCAGTTCGCGCTGGACTTCTTCCAGATCGCGCATGAAGTCGCTCATGCGCTGCAGGATCTGATCACTGCGGCCGCCGATGCGGATGCTGGTGCCGAGGATCACCGCCAGCATTTCCAAAGGGCGCAGGCGATAGGCCTGCGCGGCGTGTTGCAGGGCGCGATCCAGGTCCATGCCTGCGCGGGTATAGGTCAGGGCGTTGTCGAGGATGGGGCGCAATGGTGGATCGACATTCTGGGTGGCGCTCTGGAAGGCCATCGACAAACTGTTGCCGATGCCGGCGATGCGTACCATGTTTTCCAGGAAGTCGGGCATCTGCGCGACCAGCCGCTGCTGGATCTTGTCGATGCGCCGGTACAGCCACAGCGCCACGGCCAACAGATACAGCGCCAGTACGAATAGACCAAACCAGGCGCTGCCAAGGCGCAGGCCAGCGCCGATGGTGACGACGATGCCGGGCAACGCGATCAGGATCAACGTGCGCACCGAGTCTCTCAGCCCTGCCCGACGCAGCAGCTCGGCCCAGCGTCTGCTCGGTGGACGGCTGTTGCGGGCGTCATCGGCGGCGCGCTGCGAACCAGGCTGCGTGAGACGGGTGTCGGCGTGGCTGGCGGCAGCGCGCTGCTGCACGCGTGTTGCCAAACCCCACCACAGGCCCATCGCCAGCGCCACCAGCAGCACTGCGAAACTCCCGAGCAGCAAGGGCAGCATCATGAAGAAAAGCTCCCCATGTTGGCCTCGCGCAGCTCCTGCCGGAACGGCTCGAGCTTGTGGCAGTGCGGGTGAAAGCCCAGGCCTGTCCAGCGGTCGCGTTCGCGGCTGTCCTGGTCGATCCAGGTCTCATGCTTGAACAGCTCCTGGCTGGTGATGACGTTGTCGCTGACGCCGGTGATCTCGGTGATGGAGACGATCACCCGGCGGCCACTGCCCAGGCGCGAGATCTGCACGATGAAGTCGATGGCGCCGGCGATCTGCCGGCGCAGGCTGTCTTCGCTGCCCTGGAAGCCGGCAAAACCCGCCAGCATTTCCAGTCGATACAGGCAGTCCCGGGCGTTATTGGCATGCACGGTAGCCATGGAGCCGTCGTGGCCGGTATTCATCGCCTGCAGCATTTCCAGCACCTCGGCGCCACGCACCTCGCCGACCACGATGCGGTCCGGGCGCATGCGCAGGCTGTTGCGCACCAGTTCGCGGATGCTGACCGCGCCGCTGCCATCAAACCCGCCCATGCGTGATTCCAATCGCACCACATGCGGGTGATTGAGGGCCAGCTCGGCGGTGTCCTCGACGGTGATGACGCGCTCGTTGTGCGGAATGAAGGTCGCCAGCGCGTTGAGCAGCGAGGTCTTGCCGGAGCTGGTGCCGCCGGAGATCAGGATGTTGCAGCGGCCGCGCACCATCGCGTTGAGCAGGGCGTACATCGGCTTGTCGAAGGCACCGCGTCCCAGCAGCTCATCGGGGGTGAACGGGTCCTTGCGGAACTTGCGGATGGAGACCATCGGCCCGTCAACGGCCAACGGCGAAATGATGGCGTTGAGGCGGCCGCCATTGGGCAGGCGCGCGTCGACCATTGGGTTGGAGTCGTCCAGGCGGCGGCCGAGTGGCGCGATGATGCGGCGCAGGATGCGCAGCAGGTGGCGGTCGTCGCCGAAACGCTGGGTAGAGCGGCGCAATATGCCGCCGGCCGAGACATGTACATCCTTGTAGCCATTGATCAGGATGTCTTCGATCTCCGGGTCATGCAGCAGATCATCGAGGGGTCCAAAGCCTGTCAGCTCCTTCTGCAGGGCGCTGGCAACGGCTTCCATCTCGTGCGCGTTGACCGGGATCTTCCACTCCTTGACGAAGGCGGCGGTCTGCGTGCGCACGAACTTGCCGATGGTTTCCGGCGACCATGAATCGATGTCGACGCGCTGGTCCTCGACATGGTTCAACAGGTATTCGTGTGCCGCCGACAGCACGGTCTGGAACTGTTCGGTCTGTTCGAATGGCACGTTCGGCACTGGTTCCACCGACAGGGCTGCTGCGGCGATGCGCGGGGACAAGGGGGTGACTTTGTCTTCCATTGTTATCTACCCAGCAGATTGGCGAGACGGGCCAGCGGTGATGCCGGTGCGGTGGTTGGTGGCGTTGCCAGCCGACGCCGGTCCAGGCGCTGCAGCAGCGGCTGCAGTGCCTTGAGATAGGGGTCGCGTGGAGCTGCATCGGTGAGCAAACGGCCCAGTCCTGCATTGGAGCGCAGCACCCGCGAACGGTCCGGAAGGGTGGCCAACAACGGCAGGTTGAAGCGTTGGGCGATCTGGGTGTCGGCCAGCCCGCCGTTGGCATCGAAGCGATTGACGATAAGCTGCAGGCGGTCGTCGCGCAGGCCGCGGCTTTCGAGCTCGCGCATGGTCTGGTCCAGCGATACCAGTGAACCGATCGCCTGGTCGGTGACCAGCCAGACCTCGGACGCGCTCTTGAGCAGGGTGGTGGGCAGCAGTTGCACCGGCAGGCCACCGACATCGCACAGGCTCAGTGGGAAGACGCTGCGCAGACGATCAAGCAGGGAAATGGGTTCATGCTTCTTCAGCAAGCTGCCACTGGCGATGCCGAGCAGGGCCATGCCGCTGGCATGGTGGGCGAACGCGGTGCCGACGAAAGTACGATCCATCCGCTCGACGCTGCGTAGCGATTCTTCATAGCTGAAGTGACTTTCCATGCCGAGGTAGAGCGCGGCGTCGGCAGCGGGTTGACCCAGGTCGATCAGCAGCAACCAACCCTGCAGGGCGGCAACATCGGGCGAGACCGGGTTCTGCTCGGCCAGGCTCACCCCGAGATGGGTCGCCAAGGTGCTGGTGCCGACGCCAGGGCGCACCCCCAACAACACGATCAGGCGACCGTCAGGGCGAAGGTCCGGGGTCGCGGCTGCGCGCACAGGGCTGGGAGCCGCACCGACGCGCTCGAACACTTCCAGCATCTGTGCGGTGTTGTTGTCGATATCGACAAAGTCGCAGACCCCTGCGCGCATCGCCGCCAACAGGTGTGCCGCCTGCTCGGGGCCGGTGGTGCCCAATCCAATCATGGCCGGGCAGCCGGGCAGGGCGTGCAGTTGGCGGGCGAGGTCGGTGGAGTAGGCGGCGTTGCCGCCGCAGTAATCGAGCAACACGAAGGCCGAGCCTGCTGTTGCGTCCAGCAGCTGGCGCGGATTGGTTTCGCGACTATCGACCCAGCGCAGATTTGCCTGCCCGGCAAGTACGGAACCCAGACGTGCCATGTGGCGGTTATCCGGTGCGTACAGCAGCAGATTCAATTCGGCATGGCTCTGGGTCTGGGGCAAGGGCATCACCGGGGGCATGGGGGCACTTCAGCGTGAGAAGCCGGGGAGTTGGTCAGGGCTGGCCGGGTGCAGCAACCATGCGCCCCAGACCGGAAGTTTGGGTTGTGCTTCGCGTTGGCCAGGCAACGGGATCTCGGTGCCTCGCGCCAATGGCTTGACCAGGCGCGGCGTCACCACGATCACGAGCTCCTTGTCCTCGCGCTTGTAGCTGAGGTTGCGGAAGAACGAGCCAAGTATCGGGATGTCGCCCAGCAACGGGATCTTGTTGACGTTCGAGGACAGCTGGCTGCTGACCAGGCCGCCGATGACGAAGCTCTCGCCGTCGCCCAGTTCCACCGTGGTGTCGGCGCGGCGGGTGGAGATGGCGGGAATCTGGGTGCCGTCCAGGGTGATGCCGCGGGTGTAGTCCAGGTCACTGGCTTCCGGTGCCACCTTCAGCGCGATGCGGTCTGCCGACAGTACGGTAGGGGTAACCGTCAGGCCGATGCCGAAGGGCTTGAAGTTCACCGTGGTGGTGCCAAGCCCTTGCGGTTCAAGGATGGGAAGCTCGCCGCCGGCCAGAAAACTGGCGCTTTGGCCCGACAACGCCACCAGCGTCGGTTCCGCCAGCACCCGCGCCATGCCATTGGCCTGCAGCAGATCGATGTTCGCATCCCACGCGCCGGGGATGGACTTGGCTACCAGCTTGAATGCGGATGAAAGCGCACCGCCGTCATTGCTGCCACTGGGTGAGGTGATGCCGTAGCTGAAGCCGCCATTGATGTTCTTGAAGCTGATGCCGACCTGGCGCAGCACGCTCTTGTTGAACTCCACCACCTTGACTTCGACCTGCACCACGCCGCCGCTGCTGATGGTGGTTGCGTCGCTGATCATGCCTTTTTCGCCAACAGCCGAAGCCGCGGCCTTGCGACGGGCTTCATGCTCGAGCAGGGAGCCCGCACTGCCTGACAGCAGGGCTTGGCCCGCCTGCACGGTGAGCCCATTGGCGCTGCCATCCAGCAGTCCGCCCTGTACCGCGTTGCGTACGTCCACCCGGATACGCATCGGTGCCGCCTGCTTCTGCAACCACAACAGCAAGGTGGTGCTGCCTGCGGACTTGCCAACCAGCAGGGCTTCGCTGTTGCGGCCGATGCGGGTGATGTCTGCGATGGAAGGGTCGGCGATGGCTATCCGTTCGACCCCGGCGGGCAGGTTCCAGGGGCGTTGCTCGTTGAGTTCGAGCACGACAGTGTTGCCGCTCGCTTGTGCCTGTGCGGCGTGGGTCAGCGGTGGCATGAAACCACCCAGCCCGAACAGCGCCAAGGTGAACAACGCAGATGCGGTGATGGAAGAACGCTGGCGCAAGAGGATTCCTCCGGTCATGGCGAGGACTGCTGGTTGGAGGGGGGCGTGCCGCGGATGATTTCGATGCCTTGGCGGGGGGCTGGACGTGCGCCACGGTGGCGTTGCGGTGCGGCCGACGCAGTGCTCTGCGCGGGCGCTGGGCGGCGGCTGCCGCCGGCCAGTGCGTTCAGGTCGATACCGGCATAGGCGCGGTTTTCCGGGCGGGAGGCGGCTTCGGCAGCCGCTTGGTCAAGATTTCCGCGTAGCGCCAGCACCGCGGCCGGCTCGGTGAAAATGCCTTCATCGGCCAAGCCGGTGTCGCCGGGATTGCGCAGTGCCAGGAACAGTTTTCCGCTGTGTGCGGCCAGCAACAGGCGTCCTGCATCCTGTACGGGAACGGCCAGGATCGCACTGCGTGCCTGCGCGGCGTCGGCGTTTGTAGACCCGCTGCTACGACCATCACGTGATGCGATGGTTTCGGCTCGGCTGCCAGGTTCCGGTGGCGAGGCACCGACGTCGTTGCCCTGTTCGTCAGCGCTGTTGCCCACTTGCCCCACATCGGCGTTGCCGTAGCCCAATACCTGCAGGCGCGAAAGCAGCAGCCGGGCCTGTGTGTTGCTCTGGCCACCGCCAGCGCTGGAAGGGTCCTGCAGGCTCATGAACACATCGACGTAGTCGCCGGGCGTGACGCGGTTGCTGACCCCGGCAAGCTCATCAACCGGCACCGCGACCGCGCGTTCGCCGGGCTTGATGCCAATGGCGATGCCCTGGAGCAATTGTTCGCTGGTGATCATCGCGCCGGCAGCGATGTTCCTCGCCGGGGTGCGTCCTTCCACCTCATTGATGGCCGTGTAGCCGTTGGCCGGTGGCAAGGCCATTTCGGCAATACTGAGGTTGGCAGCGGTGATCGGTTGCCCGGCAGGCAGCTCCTTGCTCGCGACCACCACCATCCGCTTGGATGGATTGGCCGGTGGCGCTGCGTTGCTGACGTCGGCGGGCTGGGTTGCGCGCCGGCCGATTCCGAACGCCAGCACCATCAGCAGTGCCGCCACCGCCAACAGCAGGATTGCAGCTATGCGTATTGCCTTGGGCATCTTGAAGCTCCTCCCCTTGGAGTCCGCGTTTAGCGGTCGCCTAGATCCAGTTGAACTACGGCGGTACTGCTCAGTGACTTGCCCATGGTCCAGCCCATCAATGTGCCGGTCCCTGGCATGAAGGGATGCGCGTCATGGTTGTACGACGTGGTTACCTTGATGCACTTGACAGTGCTATCGGCGGCGCAGGCATAAGGTTGAGACACGGCGATCGGTGCCGCATCGGCGCTGCTGCAGCCGGCTGCCGTCTTGGAGTAATTCAGCAGCCACTGCATCGAGCGAGCCGCTGCCTGGCAGGCATTGTTGCGTCGTTCGGCGGTGCTGCCGTAACGCAGTGAGGCGCGCGCGCCTTCACCTGCTGCCAAGGCGAGTGATTGCTGGGCGGCAAAGATCATCACGCCGGTGAAGGTGATGAACAGCAACGGCAGGACGCCGAACATCATCATCAACGCGAACTCGATGGTCACAACGCCGCACACGCGCCGTCGGGCAGGGGCTCTCAGCCTAGACATGGCCACCTCCGTTCATCACGACGACGATCATCGCCAGACCCAGATACGCGGCATAAGGAATGCCGCGGCGCCCACGGCGCGCAGAGCGCAGGTCCATCTGCCAATCCACCATCAGGCTGGAACCCTGCAGTGACTGCACCATCCGTTGCAGGCGCAGCGGTGCGCAGGAGGCTGCCGTCGGCCAGCTCAAGGCGACAAGCGCGTGCGCCCCGGCAGCCAGGCTGGCGATGATCCAGATGGGTAGCAGGGCGTTGCCGCCCAGCAGGAACCCGATCACCGAAAACAGCTTCACATCGCCTGCGCCCATCCAGCCGATGGCATAGAAGGGCAGCAACGCTGCCAGCCCGATCACACCACCGAGCAGGCAACTGGCAAGCGATGGCGGGCTGCCGATCTGCAACAGCTGCATCGCCATGACACACACCAGCACGACCAGCAGTGCCCGATTGGAAACACGCCTGGCCATCAGGTCGCTGATCGTGACCTGGGCGCCGAGCAGCAACGCCGTCAGATAGGCGATGGTCATGGCCGCAGCCCCGGCTCAGGTGGTGCCGGTGCCGGTGCCGGCGCCACCAACCAGTTCGGTGAGCTTGGTGAGGACGGTCTGGAATACGGCCCTCAGGCCGTCGCGTGCGAAGAATATGATCAGGCCCGCGACGACGGCTGCCAGCAGACCATACTCAAGTGCGGTAACACCGTCTTCTTCCCGGAAAAACCTGCGCAGCTGTGCGTTCATGGTGTTCTCCCTGATGACCCGGTGTCGGTGTTGCACCGACAGAAAGCCGGGCGATGGGCATTGCTGCCCGATTGAGGTCATTGGGATGCACATGACACCGGCAAGAGTGTGCCGACGGTCGCTCAGGTTGCCGGGTAGTGCCGGCAGTTCCCTACCTTTGCTTCCGTTGTCCCCTGTCGGCATGCAGGGCATGCCCGGAAGCATCATTGCAATCGGTCCCGGCCACGGATGCGCAAATTCGGCAAGAACGAATTGTTTTTCATATATGTGATGGACTTCGCGATTAGGCAGTGGCGGAGCCGGCGTGAAGGCCATTTTTTTTTGTCAGTATCCATGACGCAGGGGCAGTTGAATGCATCTGTCGTGGCGATTCCGTAATACGAGTTTCAGGCTGTGCGGCAGGGGATTGCAGGTTGTGTTCGGTTACCTGCAATGGATGGCTGGGCTTCTGAAGCGCGTCCCTGACTCGGGGCGCAAAGGCGTTCACATGGATGCGGTAGTCGGCGGAAACGGTTTGCGGTCATTTGATCTGGCGTCGCTGAGCGGCACGCTACGCGTGTGCCACGTTGAACTGGTGCTGCTCGATGATCAGCCACCCACGGCATCGATCACCTCCTTTGTTCACGACCAGGCCTTGTTGTGCACTTTCGAGGTCGGCGCACGTACCCGTGGCCGCTTCATGTTGCCGCTGGATTGGTGCCTGCTGGGATGCCTGCAGGCGGTGGACCCGGAAGCCAGCTGGTGTCATGGCGTGCCATTGGTATCGGGAAACATCGTTTCGGTAATGCCGGAAGGTGTTACCGAGTTCGCCTTGGGCGCAGGCAGCCGGATGACCTTTGTGCTGGTCCCGCTGAAGCGGTTCCAGGAGCGTGCGGCAGCGCAACGACTGGGTGGTCTTCTGGACGACGCGGCGGGCGTGCCGGTGTTGAGCAATCGCCCACATGTGCCGCTGCAGGCTTATTACCAAGGCTTGCATGAGCGCATACACCAGGGTGAAGTCGGTAGCGATGAGATCGATGCGATGCTCGATGCGCACGTCAAGGAAGTGGTCACCAATGGCCTGCCCGAACGCGCTGGCTGCAATCGCAGCCGACGTGCCCGCTATCTTATTTTTCGCCGCGCCGAGGACATGATGTATGCCAATCTCCGGCGCCATATCTATATGCACGAGCTCTGCGACGCCGCGGGCGTCAGTGAGCGGGCACTGCGTTATGCGTTCGAGGAGCTGGTTGGGATATCCCCGGTACGCTATCTGTCGATGCTGCGCCTGTGCGAGGCGTGCCGCAGCCTGTCCAGTGCAGATGCAGGCCGCAAGTCGGTCAAGTCAATCGCGCTGAGCTGCGGCCTGTGGGACTTGTCGCGTTTTGCCGACAGCTACCGCAGGGTGTTTGGCGAGTTGCCGAGTGAGACCTTGATGCGCGGCACTTACTCCACGGCTTGAGCTGCGCCGGGCAGCTGCGTGATGCCCATCACTTAACCGCAGTGGTTGCCGAATACGTGCATTTGCGTGCCGCTAACGGGTATCGCTTTGCCAAATTGCCGTATGGATGTGCCGGATGCGGGCAAACCATCGGACTTGAAAGCGTTGTACTGGCCTCACGAACGAAGACCTGTCCGCTCCGGGATGGGTCGAACCGGAGGCTCCACATGAACCGCATTTATCGTCTGGTCTGGAACCGCGCACTCAACGCCTTCGTCGTAGGTTCCGAGCTGGCCAGCGCACAGGGGAAACGTTCTGGTCCGGCAAAGTTGGCGCCGTCGGTGGCGTGGAGCCTGGCGGGTCTGGGCAGCGCCATTGCGCTGGCCATGGCCGGGCCCGCATCCGCGACCGACGCCAAGCTTGCCGACCTGCAGGATCTGGTCGCCAAGTACAGCAACACCGACGCACAGCAGATTGTCGCCACCACCTTGCCGACCGCTGGTGCCGGTGCTGCGCTAAATACGTCGGTGACGTTGCCGGCGTTGCTGCAGGTGGACGTATCGGCGGCAGCCGCGATCAAGCCGCATGTTGCCACTGTGCCAGCGGCGGTACGCGCACGGGTGGGTGTGCGCGCCTCGCTGCCGAAGCTGCATCCCCATGGTGGGGCCGGTTCACCTGCTGCAGCGCTGTCAGTCGTAACGGATGCCGCACTCGCAGTGAAGCCGCTGGCGGCTTCGGCCAATGCTGCAGTTACTGCAACGGTTGGCCCGTTGACCGGAACTGGTGCGGGCCTGCAAGGCATTGCCGCGGTGTTGCTGCCTGGCAAGGAGGAGGGCGGAAGTCCGTTGCACGGAACATTGCTTTCAACGGCTGGCGCGGTCAAGGAGCTCACTGGCGAGGTGCTGACCGGCGAGCCGGTGGCAGCGGTGGAAACGCTGACCTCCCATGTGGGGACGACGTTGACGCCGATTGGCCAGCATCTGGGCAGCGGCGTTGAAGGTTTGGTCGGTGGGCTGCTGCCGGGCCAGCAGGGTGGAAGTCCGTTGCAGGGCACGCTGGCTGCAACGGTGGGCGCGGTCAAGGAAGTCACTGGCGAGGTGCTGGCAGGCCAGCCGGTCGCGGCGGTGGAAACGCTGACCTCCCATGTCGGGACGACGTTGGCGCCGATTGGCCAGCATCTGGGCAGTGGCGTTGAAGGTTTGGTCGGTGGGCTGCTGCCGGGCCAGCAGGACGGAAGCCCGTTGCAGGGCACGCTGGCTGCAACGGTGGGCGCGGTCAAGGAAGTCACTGCTGAGGTGCTGGCAGGCCAGCCGGTGGCAGCGGTGGAAACGCTCACCTCGCACGTCAGCACCACGGTGACCTCGGTTACCGGCCAACTTGGCAGTGGCGTTGCGGGTGTGGGTGAGCTGTTGCTGCCAGGCGCAGAGCAAGGTGGCAATCCGGTGCTTGGTGCCGTGACCGGTACGGTGGGCGCCGTCGAGGACCTGACCGGCGGGCTGGTCGAAGGGACCGGCCTGGGGGGTGTTGTGAATGGCGTGGTCGACGGCACTGCGCCGGTGCTGGACGGCGTAGGCGATCTTCTTGGTGCGGTGGTGGGGGGTGTGACCGGCTCGAATACGCTGGGCACAGGTGTCACCAATACGGTTGGGACACTGACCGGCGGGCTGCAGGACACGACCGGCGCGCTGGCCAACGGCGACGTGACCGGCACGGTGCAGAATCTGTTGGAAACAGTCGACAACACCGCCTCCACGCTGCTCGGTGCGACCGGCAATACGCTGGGCGGCATCACCGGCTCCGGGTCGGGTGTGAGTGGTGTGACCGGCGCTCTGAGTGGCGTGATCGGTGGTGTGACCGGCGGGTTGTCGAACGTTGTTGGTGGCCTCACCGGCAATCCGGTGGTGCCCGCTGCACCGCCGGCACCCAGCTCAGGCCCATCAGGCCTGATCGTCGGCAATGGTGGTCTGGTCGGCTCGGTGAACCAGTTGGTGGATTCGCCGCTTACCTCCATCCTCGGCGGCAATGGCTATATCAACAGCGGTAGCCTGAAGGTCAACAGCACCAACGTGATGCAGACCTATTCCGAGGTCTCGGTGCTGGGTTTGCCGGTGGTCAACCTGAGCCCGGTAGGCAGTCTGCTGGACGGGCTGGGTGGTTTGAGCACCGGCGGCAACTCGCATTTGACCCTGATCGGCGGGGTTACCTCCGACAGCTACATCACCAACATCAACAATGGTGACCCGGGTGGACTGCTTGGCCTGGTGTTGCCGGACGGCGCTCCGGGCTGGGCTTCCGACTGCCTCAATGTGCTCGGCGCGGTGACGGCCAAGTGCTGGGCGGTGCCTGCAGCGCAGGACTACCAGGTGCTGATCGGTGACGGCGCGTTTGCAAACGGCTCCAAGGAAGTGGTGATCGGCAGCAACGCCGAGCATCGCCTGGCAACGCAGACGGCGGACCAGGTGTTCATCGATGCCGCGGGCGGCAAGACCGGTGTGCCGACGGCTGACTACGATGCACGGCTGGGTCATTCGGTGGTGGTGGGCGACAGCGCCAAGGGCACCGCCAACGCGCAGACCCTGCTCGGTGCCGGTGCAACCTCGGACAAGGCCAACAGTGTGGCGCTGGGCTTCAAGTCCAATGCTGCCCGCGGTGGCCAGGACAATTACACGGCGTTCGGTTTGACCGCTACCCAGACCTCCATCGGCGAAGTGGCGGTGGGTTCGGCGGGGCGTGAGCGCCAGATCACCCATGTCGCCGCCGGCAGCCAGGACACCGATGCGGTGAACGTCAAGCAGCTGCGCGGCGCACTGGACCAGATTGACGACCTGGGCTTGGCCGCCGTGGTCTATGACGAAGACGCCAATGGTGTCGTCAACTACGGCAAGGTGACGCTGGGCAGCGGTCAGGCCGTCAGTGGCACGGTGCTGGCGAATCTTGCGGCCGGCTCGGTTGCCGCGGGCAGCATGGAGGCGGTCAACGGAGGGCAGCTGTTCGGGCTGGGCGGCTCGATGGCGACCTATCTGGGTGGCGGTGCGACGTTCAACGGTGGCGTGCTTGGCGCGCCGAGCTACCAGATCAACAGCATCGGTGTGCTGGGTGCGGTTTCACTGCAGTCATACGCAAACATCGGCAGCGCGTTCACCTCCATCAGCGATTCGTTGGCAAACCTGACCAACCTGTTGCCGGGCAATGCCCCGGGCAGCAGCGATCCATTGGCGGTGAAATACATCGCCGACGGTGCCGGTAATCCGACCAACGCAGTACGTTTAACCGGCAATGGCAGTGGTGCGGCGGTGGCCCTGGGCAACGTGGCTGCGGGCAATGTTGCCACGGGCAGCCTGGATGCGATCAACGGTGGGCAACTGGCCACAACCAACCAGGCACTTGCGTCTGCCATCGGTGGCACGCTGCAGTACAACAGTACTACCGGGCAATGGAGCGCAGCCAGCTTCAACGTTACTTCGATCAACAGTAGCGGTGTTGGTACCCAGCAGACGCTGGGCAATGTCACCGACGCCTTGGCGGCGTTGGATGGCTCCATCGTCAACGTCAACAACCGCATCGACAACATCCAGAACGGTGGTGCCGGCAACCAGTACTTCGCCGTCAACTCAACCAAGGCCGCTGCTTCGGCCACCGGCCAGGACAGTGTGGCTGCCGGCCCGCAAGCCAAGGCCAGTGGCAACCAGGCGGTTGCCATCGGCAACGGTGCCAACGCGTCTGCTGCCGGCAGCGTGGCGTTGGGCGCAGGCTCGGTGGCCACCCGTGCCAACACCGTGTCGGTGGGTGCCGCCGGCGCCGAGCGTCAGATCACCAACGTAGGTGATGGCACCGAGGCCACCGACGCGGTGAATGTGCGCCAGCTGCAGGCTTCGCAGCAGGGCACCGTGCGCTATGACCAGAACACCGACGGCAGCACCAATTACGGCAGCGTGACGATGGGGCGCCCAGGCACCAGCACTGTCATCCACAACGTGGGTACCGGCGTGGCGCCTACCGATGCCGTCAATGTCGCGCAACTCAACAAGGGCATGGGGGAGGTCATGGACTGGTCGAAGAACTACACCGATCAACGTTTCAATGACGTAAGCCGCGACATGAAGCGCATCGATGACCGTGCCTCCGCAGGCGTCGCTTCGGCAATGGCGATGGCGGGTCTGCCGCAACCCACCGAGGCAGGAAAGCGCATGGCGTCGATGGCGGCCAGTACGTTCCACGGTGAATCGAGCATGGCGGTGGGCGTGTCCGGGGTCACCGATGGTGGCCGCTGGATCTACAAGCTCAGTGGCTCGGCCAATACCCGTGGTGATGGCGGGGTGACCGTGGGTGCTGGTTTCCAGTGGTAAGCGGTGCAACGGGAACCTGCAGGAATACAACCCTGGCTACGCATCGAGGACGCTATGAACAGGAAATGGACTGTACTTGCCTTGCTGGCAACGCTGACCGCCTGTGGCAAGGGCAACGTGCGAGAGGAGTTCCCGGACCCGGCTCGCGCCTATCCCGCAGGCGGCACTTACGTGAACCTGGACAACCTGCGCCAGTACGCGCCAGGCATGAACAAATCCCAGATCCAGGAGTTGCTGGGCACGCCACAGTTCAATGAGGGCTTGTGGGGTGTACGCAACTGGAACTACGTATTCAACTTCCGCCGTTCGGTGGGCGCCGAGCCGATCCAGTGCCAGTTCCAGGTCAACTTCGATTCCAAGGGGGTAGCCAGCGGTCAACGCTGGAAGCCGGACAGTTGCGCCGCCCTGCTGGAACCGGCTCCTGCCCCGGTTGCGCCGGCACCGCCTCCGCCACCACCGGTGGTGGCGCCGCTGCGGTTATCGGCCGATGCCCTGTTCGCCTTTGACAGCGCCAACCTGTCAGCGGCGGGGCGGACGAAGCTGGATGAATTCGTGCAGGACCTCCGTGCCAGCAACGCGGCGCAGACGCTGAACATCATCGGCTACACCGATCGCATCGGCAGTGATGCCTACAACATGGATCTGTCGCGGCGGCGCGCGCAGAGCGTGCGCAACTACCTGGTGCAGCGAGGCATCCCTGCTGCTGCCATCCATGCCGAGGGGCGCGGCAACAGTGCGCCGCTGGTGCAATGCGATGAGGCTGCTGGTGCCACACTGTTGGATTGCCTGGCGCCGAACCGCCGGGTCGAAATAGTGGTCGCCGGTGCTTGAGCCGAGGTTGCCGGGGTTGGCGACCGATGTCATTACCGGTCGCAGCCCTCACAATAGCGGCCGGTAGTCGTGGCAGCTGTGCCCCGGCCAGAGCGGGACAAGGTGTGCTGTGTTGAAGCGGAACAATGCAATGGTCTGGGCAGGTCCACTGGCGGCAGTGGTTTTCGTGGTGGCAGTCGTGGGTTTCGGCATGCAGCTGCACGGTTATGACCAGATGCGCCACCCGGTGTCGCTGCTCGGCGCGCGTGGCATCCCCAACGGCACCGGCTTCAGCCTGCTGGGCTTCGTGGTGCCGGGCGTGCTGGCTGCGGTAGCGGCAGTGGACCTGATCCTGCGCATGCCGGCCACTGCGCCGCGTCCGCTGCGGGTTGGTGGACAGATGCTGTTGCTGGCCGCCATCGCCTTTGCCGCGATGGGCCTGTTCCCCCTCGACGTGGATGACATCGAGAACCGCGCCAGCCAGTTCCACGCCAGCGCCTGGTTGCTGTGGTTGCTGGCGTTCACTGCCGCCGCCATCGCCCTGCGATTTGGGGCGGGCAAGGCCAAAGGCTGGCGGTCCTTGTCGACGCTGACCGTGGTCTGTGTGCTCTGGGCCGTCTGCAGTGCCTTCCTGTTCGAGATCGCCATGCCGGTGGCAATGGCGCAGCGCCTGGCGTTCCTGGGTTGGCTGGTATGGCTGGTGGGCGCGGCCCGGCTGGCACCGGCGCGCAGCTGAGCGGCGCGGCGCAATCACCGCGCTGGCGGGGCAGGGCACGCGCAGTCAACGCGCCCGGCGCTGGCTTTGGAAATTGGCGGTTTTTTAAAAGCCCTATATTTCAATGACCTGCATGCCTTGCTGGATGCTGGCCTGTGGCCGGATTGGAGTGCAATGATGCACTGCGGTACCCTTTGCCGCTTTGCCGTTGCCCAGCGTTGACATGTCCAGCGTCGAACCGAATATCTACGATCCCCAGCAGGTTGAAGCCGCCGCCCAGAAGTTCTGGGAGGCCGAGAAAGCATTCGAGGTGAACGAAACCTCGGACAAGCCCAAGTACTACTGCTTGTCGATGCTTCCGTACCCGTCCGGTGCGCTGCACATGGGCCACGTGCGCAACTACACCATTGGCGACGTCATCAGCCGCTACAAGCGCATGACCGGCCATAACGTGCTGCAGCCGATGGGCTGGGATGCTTTCGGTCTTCCGGCCGAAAACGCCGCGATCAAGAACAAGACCGCGCCGGCCAAGTGGACCTACGCCAACATCGGCCACATGCGCAGCCAGCTCAAGTCGCTGGGCTATGCGATCGACTGGTCGCGTGAGTTCGCGACCTGCACGCCGGACTATTACGTCCACGAGCAGCGCATGTTCACCCGCCTGATGCGCAAGGGCCTGGCCTACCGCCGCAACTCGGTGGTGAACTGGGACCCGGTCGACAACACCGTGCTGGCCAACGAGCAGGTCATCGATGGCCGCGGCTGGCGTTCCGGCGCACTGGTCGAGAAGCGCGAGATCCCGCAGTGGTTCCTGCGCATCACCGATTACGCCCAGGAACTGCTGGACGGCCTGGACGAACTGCCGGGCTGGCCGGAATCGGTCAAGACCATGCAGCGCAACTGGATCGGCCGTTCCGAAGGCCTGGAAATCCAGTTCGACGTGCGTGACGTGGATGGCGCCGCGCTGGATCCGCTGCGCGTGTTCACCACCCGCCCGGACACGGTGATGGGCGTGAGCTTCGTCTCCATTGCCGGCGAACACCCGCTGGCCGTGCATGCCGCAAAGAACAACCCGCAGCTGGCCGCCATGCTGGCCGAGCTGAAGCAGGGCGGTGTCTCCGAGGCTGAGCTGGAAACCCAGGAAAAGCGCGGCATGGACACCGGCCTGAAGGCCATCCATCCGGTCAGCGGCGAGCAGGTGCCGATCTGGGTCGCCAATTTCGTGCTGATGGGCTACGGCACCGGCGCGGTGATGGCCGTTCCGGGCCACGACCAGCGTGATTTCGAGTTCGCCACCAAGTACAGCCTGCCCAAGCTGCAGGTCATCGCGCTGAAGTCGCCCAAGAACGACGACGAACGCAGCTACGATGCCAACCGTTGGCAGGACTGGTACGGCGACAAGACCCGCGAAACCGAGCTGGTCAATTCCGCCGAATTCGACGGCCTGGATTTCCAGGGCGCCTTCGAGGCACTGGCCGAGCGTTTCGAGCGCAAGGCTCAGGGCCAGCGCCGGGTCAACTACCGCCTGCGCGACTGGGGCGTGAGCCGCCAGCGCTATTGGGGCTGCCCGATCCCGGTGATCTACTGCGACAAGTGTGGCGCGGTGCCGGTGCCGGAAGACCAGCTGCCGGTGATCCTGCCGGAAGACGTGACGCTCAACGGTACGGGTTCGCCGATCAAGGCCGACCTGGAATGGCGCAAGACCACCTGCCCGGACTGCGGCGGCGCGGCCGAGCGCGAGACCGATACCTTCGACACGTTCATGGAGTCGAGCTGGTACTACGCCCGCTACACCTCGCCAGGTGCCCGCGAAGCGGTGGACAAGCGCGGCAACTATTGGCTGCCGGTCGACCAGTACATCGGTGGCATCGAGCACGCCATCCTGCACCTGATGTATTTCCGTTTCTTCCACAAGCTGATGCGCGATGCGCGCATGGTGGACAGCAACGAGCCGGCGCAGAACCTGCTTTGCCAAGGCATGGTCATCGCCGAGACTTTCTACCGCCAGAACAGCGACGGTTCCAAGGATTGGTTCAATCCGGCCGACGTGGACACGGTGCGCGACGAACGCGGCCGCATCACCGGCGCGACCCTGCGTGAAGACGGCCAGCCGGTGGTGATCGGTGGCGTCGAGAAGATGTCCAAGTCCAAGAACAACGGCGTCGACCCGCAGACCATGGTGGCCAAGTACGGCGCTGACACCGTGCGCCTGTTCTCGATGTTCGCTGCGCCGCCGGAACAGTCGCTGGAATGGAACGAGGCCGGCGTCGACGGCATGGCGCGCTTCCTGCGCCGGCTGTGGGCAATGGTGCACAAGCACGCCGCCGACGGCGCTGCGCCGGCCCTGGACGCTGCTGCGCTGACTGCCGAGCAGAAGGCGATACGCCGCAAGACCCACGAAACCATCAGCAAGGTCAGTGACGATTACGGTCGCCGCCACGCCTTCAATACCGCCATCGCCGCGGTGATGGAGCTGCTCAACACCCTGGCCAAGTTCGACGATGCCAGCGAACAGGGCCGTGCGGTGCGTCAGGAAGCCCTGCAGGCAGCAGTGCTGCTGCTGAACCCGATCACCCCGCACGCCTGTCATGCGATGTGGCAGCTGTTGGGCCACGCGCAGACACTGCTCGAGGACCAGCCGTTCCCGCAGGTGGACACGGCTGCACTGGTCAAGGATTCGCTGACCCTGGCGGTGCAGGTCAACGGCAAGCTGCGTGGCACCATCGACGTGGCCGCCGATACCTCGCGCGAGCAGATCGAAACCCTGGCCAAGGACGAGCCGAACACGGCCAAGTTCCTGGCCGGACTGACGATCCGCAAGGTCATCATCGTGCCGGGCAAGATCGTCAATATCGTTGCGGCGTAAGCCGCAACCGGTATCTCAAGTCCAGTTCACGCGGCATCAGGCAGGCTTGCTGCCTGTTGCCGCTCCCGGCCGGCTCATCCAGACTGTGTGCATGACTCGATACCTGACTGCCCTGATTCTCGCTGCCACCCTCACCGGGTGCGGCTTCCATCTGCGTAACAAGCTCGCGCTGCCTGCCGATATGCCGGCGGTGCAGGTGGATTCAGCGGTGCGTTACAGCGAACTGGTCAAGATCCTCAACCGCGGCCTGCGCTCTTCCGGCGCCACCGTGGTGGAAGACGGCGACACGCCTGTCGTGGCTGGCAAGACGCCGGGCGTTGCCCGGCTGCTGATCCGCTCCGAGCGCTGGGGTGACCTGCCCATCGCCATCGACGGTCAAGGCCGTGCCCAGGAATACAGCCTGCGCTACGCAGTGGTGTTCTCGTTCCTGCGTCCGGACGGCAGCGTGATCGTGCCGGAGCAGGCGGTGGAGCTGTCACGCGACTATGTGTCGCCGCCGCAGGATTCCACTGGTACCACTACCGAACGCGAAATCCTTGCCGATGAGCTGCGTCGCGAAATGTCGGCCTCGATCCTGCGTCGTATCGACAGCGTGGTCCGCGCCGATGTGGAAAAAGCCCTGCAGGCCCCCAAGCCTGCGGAGGACGCGGCGGGCGGGGCGCACTGAGTTGACGCGTTCTGGCTTTACGCAGGCGCATGGGGGCTGAGCAATGGAGCTGCGACCGGAACAACTGGCCAGCCAGATCGCCTCCCAAGCCTTGGCGCCGGTGTACCTGATCGCCGGCCCCGAGCTGTTGCGGGTAATCGAGGCCGCCGATGCGGTGCGCGCCAAGGCGCGCGCCGATGGCATTGGCGAGCGCGAAGTATTTGATGCCGATGGTCGTGATTTTGACTGGGGCCAGTTGGCCTCCAGTTTCAACGCGCCCAGTCTGTTCAGCGCGCGTCGTCTGGTGGAAGTGCGCCTGCCCAACGGCAAGCCGGGCAAGGACGGGGCCGAGGTCATCAGCGACTTCTGCGCACGGCCTGCGCCGGATGTGGTGCTGCTGATCACTGCTGGTGAGTGGAGCAAGGCGCACCAGGGCAAATGGGCCGAGGCCGTCAACAAGGTTGGCGTGCTGTCGGTGGCCTGGGCGATCAAGCCACACGAGTTGGCGGATTGGATCGAACGGCGCCTGCGCAGCAAGGGCCTGCGCGCTGATCCCGCCGCCGTGCAGCGCTTGAGCGAACGCGTTGAAGGCAATCTTCTCGCTGCCGCGCAGGAGATCGACAAACTGGCGTTGCTGGCCGATGGCCAGCCGCTGGATGTTGCCAGGATGGAGTCGCTGGTTGCCGATGCAGCGCGCTACGACGTCTTCAGGTTGAGTGAGGCGGCATTCTCCGGGCAGGCGCAGGCTGTGCTGCGGATGGTCGCCGGCTTGCGCGCCGAGGGTGAGGCAGTGGCTGCATTGATGCCGATCCTGATCCGCGAACTGCTGATCACCGCCGGGCTGGCCCGGGTGCAGGCCAGTGGCGGCAACCTGGCCGCGGAAATGAAATCCAAGGGCATCTGGGAATCGCGCCAGGCGCCGTTCAAACGTGCCCTGCAGCGGCACCCCGATCCCCGCCGCTGGGAGCGCTTTGTCGCCGAGGCCTCGCAGGTCGACCGCATGGCCAAGGGGCGCGCAGAAGGCGATCCCTGGCTTGCGCTGGAACGGCTGCTGGTTGCGCTGGCTGAAGCCCGCGCAGTGCGCCTGCTTGTCCGTGGCGTGCGCTGAATGAGTACTGCCGGGCTGTCGCCGGCAGGCGTTGCCGTAGATGGCGGCCTGTGGCTGCTTTACGGCGGCACCTTCGATCCGGTTCATAACGGCCATCTGGCCATCGCGCGCTGCGCTGCAGCCGAGCTGCAGGTGCCGGTGCACCTGATGCCGGCCGCCGATCCGCCGCATAGGGCGCCGCCTGGTGCCAATGCCGCCCAGCGTGCGCACATGCTGGCACTGTCGGTTGCCGACGAGCCCAACCTGCTGTTGGATACCCGCGAACTGCAGCGTGCCCAGCAGCAGCCCGGCGTGCCGTCATGGACCGTGGACACACTGCGCGACCTCCGCGCCCAGATTGGCCCTCAGCGCCCTTTGGCCATGCTGATGGGCGCTGACAGCCTGCTCGGCTTACCCAGCTGGCACCAATGGGAGCATCTGCTCGATCTTGCGCATATCGTGGTGGCTGAACGACCCGGCAGCGGCTTGGACGGTGAGTTGCCAGTGGAACTGGCGCGTCGGCTGGACGGAGCTTGGGCCGGCTCGGCCGAAAGTCTGATTGATAGCCCGGCAGGACGGGTCTGGCGGCTGCGCCAGCCGCTGCATGCCGAGTCCGCGACCGAGGTGCGGGCCGCCATCGCCAGCGGCGGGCCATGGCGGGATCTGTTGCCTTCGGCGGTGGCCGGGTACATCCTTGCGCAAGGCCTGTACGGCAGTGCTGCGCTGGTGTGAATGCCGGCAGCTGGCATGTTCTCTATAATCGTTCCCCTTAATTCATCGAGTTCTGCTGCTTTGACCACCGAAGCCCAAGTCATCAAGACCCAAATGCCCAGCCCGGCACCCTCCGTACCGGCCCTGCTGGCGTCCGTTCACTCCGCCCTTGAGGAGATCAAGGCCCGGGATGCCGTCGAGCTCGATGTGCGTGGCAAGTCCAGCGTGGCTGATTACATGGTGGTGGTCTCCGGTACCTCTACCCGTCACGTCAAGTCGATTGGCGAGGAAGTCGTGCGTTTCGCCAAGAACCTTGGTGTGATGCCGCTGGGTGTCGAGGGCGAGCGCGAAGCCGAGTGGGTGCTGGTTGATCTGGGCGATGTCATCGTCCACGTCATGCTGCCGCGCGTGCGCGAGCTGTACGCGCTGGAGCGTCTGTGGACCGTCGGCGACCAGCCGCGCTCGGCCTACGACGACGAAGACGAGCAGGATGCTGGCTGAGCCTGACGGCCACAGCTTCTGTTGCTGTGACGGCGCCGCAGGGCGCCGTCTTCGTTTGTGCAGGTTGATAGGAGGGGACGCATGAAAGCCAGATTGATCGCCACCGGTGAACGCGCGCCGTCCTGGGTGGCGCAGGGCTTTGCCGAGTACCAGAAGCGCCTGTCGCATTGGTTGCCGCTGGAGCTGGTTGAAATCGAGCCGGGCCTGCGCGGCAAGGGGCGCGATCCCAAGCGCGCGATCGAGGACGAGGGCAAGCGGGTATTGGCTGCGCTGCCCAAGAATCCTTACGTGGTGGCACTTGATGTGCCAGGCAGGCAGCTCAGTTCCGAGCAGCTGGCGCAGCGTTTGGAACACTGGCGTACGCAGGGACGCGACCTGGCGTTCCTGATTGGTGGCCCGGAAGGGCACGCAGCGGAAGTGTCCGCAGTGGCCGACGAGAAGTGGTCGATAGGCCCGCTGACCTTGCCGCATATGCTGGTTCGGCTGGTCGTGGCCGAGCAGTTGTATCGCGCAGCGGCGATGTTGGCCAATCACCCCTACCATCGCGCGTAATTAACGTATAGAATGCGCCTCCCCGCCCGAATAGCTCAGCCGGTTAGAGCACTTGACTGTTAATCAGGGGGTCGTTGGTTCGAGTCCAACTTCGGGCGCCAAGATTTGATTGAAGACCCGCATCGCGAGATGCGGGTCTTTTTTTGCCTGTTGTTCAAGTTGGCGTGACGTGCAGGGCGCGAGCACGGCTCGCACCAGGCGAGCCAGCTCTCGGCATGACGCGGGCGGAAGCCGTCGAACTTTTTCAAGCATGGCGACGCTCGCTATTGGGGCCGGGCTGGCAGTGCCAATGGCAGCGCCGCAACGCGCTGCCATTAGCGGTTGCCAGAACTGTCAGCCAAGCTTGAAGTCGACCGGGATCAAGCCATAGGCCTGTACCGGGCGACCGCCGTCGGTAGCGGGTTGGAACTTCCAGCGGCGCAGCACCTGGCTGCGGGCGGCATTGTCCAGGCTGCGGTTGCCACTGCTGCGTTCGATGCTGACTTCCAGTGGCGAGCCATCCACATCCACCAGCACCCGCAGTGTCACCGTGCCCTGTGCACCGGCGATCAGTGCATCACGCGGATAGCCCGGCGCTGGAGCGTTGCGATAGCGCAGCTGCACGCCCTGTAGCGGTGTGGATGTGCCGATTGGATCGATGGAAGGGCTGTTGTCGACGGCAGGTGCAACATCCACCGGTGCGGTGACGACTGCCTCGGTCGCGAAAATCGGCATCGGCGCGTTGTCCACCGGTGCGGCCAGTGCCGGTTGCCGCGGCGGTGACGGGGTGCTGGTCACTGGTACATCGATTGGTGGTGCGGGTGGATTGGGGACGATGGGTTTGGCGTCGGGGACCAGCCAACGCTCACGCACCGCTTCGTTGTGGATCGGTACCTGTGACAACGGAATCAACAGCAAGCCCAGGGCAAATGCGTGCAGGGCCAGGGCCGTGCTGTAGGCAAGGATGCGCGAGGGTTCTACGTGCAGGGACGGACTGCGTTGTTGCGTGCGGACCATGTACCACCTCCATGCGTGGGCGTGTGACAGAGAACAACGCGCGATGACACGGGACGGGGTTGCTCGACCGCGTCCCGTAGCTGCAGTGCGCCCTTTATTCAGGCATTCGGCAAGCGGGGTGCCTGTTTCTGGTCAGCTGGCGGACAGCTTGAGGGGAAGCAAAGGCCGACTCCTGTGGGAGCGGCGTAGGCCGCGAAACAGACTCAGCATCAGATAGTGCAGCTGCCAAGGTTTTCTGCAACGGGAGCTTCGCGGCTTACACCGCTCCCACAAACAGAAGCCCGCCACGCCACCAATGTGAGCGAGCAAAACAAGAACGGCGCCCGTAGGCGCCGTTCCGATTGCGGTGGCCGCGTTGCTCAGCGGCCCAGTTCGAACACCACGTCCAGGTTGACCGAGACGGTGGTTTCGCCCGGCGACACCGCGGTATCCATTTCCATCTTGTTGGCGCGGCCGGCGGCCATGGCCATCATCGGCATCGGTCGGAAGCCGCCCTGGCTGCCTTCGGAAATGCTGACGATACGGCGCACGCGCAGGCCCAGCGACTTGGCATAGGTTTCGGCGCGGGCCTGGGCCTTCTTCAGCGCGGCCAGGCGGGCCTCGTCATAGACCGGTTCCGGCTGGTCGATCTCGAAGCTGGGGCCGTTGATCTGGTTTGCCCCCTGTGCGGCCAGGCTGTCCAGCACCTTGCCCAGCTTGCTGATGTCGCGCACCTTCAGGCTGACGGTGTTGTTGGCCTGGTAGCCGGTGATCTTCGGCGCTTCGTTCTCGGCGTAGCGGTACTGCGGACTGAGGTTGATACCGCTGGTCTGGATGTCGCGCTCGGCAATGCCGGCAGCCTTGATCGCGGCCATCACCTTGTCCATCTGCACGGCGTTGTCGCGCATGGCGGCGTTGCCATCGGCGGCCTGGGTGACCACCCCGGCAGACAGCGTGGCCACGTCCGGCACACGGTGGGCTTCGGCCTGGGCGGAGACGTTCAACAAGGTCGCGTCGTTGGCAACCACGGCCGGGACGGTTTGGGCATTGGCGGTCATCGAGACTCCAAGAGCGAGAGACAGGGACAGCAGCAGTGGGGCGAGGGCGGTACGGCGCATGGTGATCCTCCTTGGCTGGATCGTGAAAATGAACACAAGGCGATGAACGGGTGGTGAGCCATGATGGGGTCGCGGTCACTTTGCCAGCAATGCTCATCATTCAGGTTGCTGGCGCAGGTTATGCTTTCACGATGCTTTATCTCGCCTCCCGCTCCCCCCGTCGCAACGAACTGCTGTCCCGCCTTGATCTGCCCTTCCGCGCCCTCGATCTGGAGGTGCCGGAGCAGCGTGCGCCGGGCGAGGCGGCCGAGGCCTATGTGCGCCGGGTTGCGCTGGACAAGGCCCGGGCAGGGCTGGCGCTGGTCGCTGACGACCCGCAGGCGGTGGTGCTGGGCTCCGATACCGAGGTTGTGCTGGAAGACCGGGTCTATGGCAAGCCGGCCGATGCCGACGATGCCGCAGCCATGCTGGCCTCGCTGGCCGGGCGCACGCACCGGGTGATCACCGTGGTGGCCCTGGCTGCGGCCGGGCGGCATGCGTTGGAGACGGTGGTCTCGGAAGTGAGCTTCGCGCCGATGAGTGCAGCGCAGATCCAGGCCTACGTCGCCACTGGCGAGCCGATGGGCAAGGCTGGCGGTTACGCCATCCAGGGCGGGGCGGAGCGTTTCATCAGTCATCTGGCCGGCAGCTACTCCGGGGTGATGGGGCTGCCGTTGCAACAGACCGCCGCGCTGCTGGCGGCATTTGCCGCAGGCGCGGACGACGATTCCATGGACAAGGGGGAATGAAGGACGTGTCTGAAGAAATTCTGGTCAACGTCACCCCGCGCGAAACCCGCGTGGCAGTGATTGAAAACGGCATGTTGCAGGAGCTGCACATCGAGCGCGGCTGGCGCCGTGGCGTGGTCGGCAATATCTACAAGGGCAAAGTGCAGCGGGTGATGCCGGGCATGCAGGCGGCCTTCGTCGAGGTCGGCCTGGACCGTGCTGCGTTCCTGCATGCCAACGACGTGGTGCGTCCGGCGCCAGTGGCGGCCGATACCGACGAAACCGCGCCCAGCCTGCCGCTGCCCTCCTCGGTGCCGATCGTGGAGTTGCTGCGCGATGGCCAGGACGTGGTGGTGCAGGTGGTCAAGGACCCGATCAGCACCAAGGGCGCGCGCCTGACCACGCAGATCAGCATTCCCTCGCGTTACCTGGTGCTGCTGCCGCAGTCCAAGATGGTCGGGGTTTCGGCCCGCATCGAGGATGAGGGCGAGCGCGCCCGCTTGAAGTCACTGGTCACCGAGATATCGGCCCAGCATGGCGGCTACGGCTACATCGTGCGCACCAATGCCGAAGGCCAACCGGCCGAGGCCCTGGCCGAGGACATCTCTTACCTGTCACGGGTCTGGGCGGTGGTGGAACGGCGTGGTCGCGAAGCGCCGCCGTGCAGCATCATCTATGAAGACCTGAGCCTGCCGTTGCGTTCGGTGCGCGACCTGATCCGCAAGGACGTGGACAAGGTCAAGGTCGACTCCAAGGAAACCTTCGGCCAGCTGCAGGCCTTCGTCGCCAAGTACATGCCGGTGCTGGGCGAGAAGCTGGAGCTGTATACCGGCGACCGTCCGATCTTCGACATGTTCGGGGTCGAGGATGAAATCGTCCGCGCCCTGAACAAGCAGGTGCCGCTCAAGTCCGGTGGCTATCTGGTCATCGACCAGACCGAGGCGATGACCACCATCGACGTCAATACCGGTTCCTTCGTGGGCCAGCGCAACCTGGAAGAGACCGTGTTCCGCACCAACCTGGAGGCGGCGCAGACGGTGGCGCGGCAGCTGCGGCTGCGCAACCTCGGCGGCATCATCATCATCGACTTCATCGACATGGATGATGCCGAGCATCGCCGCCAGGTGCTGCGCACGCTGGAAAAGGCGCTTGCGCGCGACCATGCCAAGACCACGGTGTATGACTTCTCGCCGCTGGGTCTGGTCGAAATGACCCGCAAGCGCACCGTCGAGAGCCTGGAGCGCCAGCTGTCGGAAACCTGCCCCCAGTGCAGCGGCCGCGGCAGCATCAAGACCGCTGAAACCGTGACGTACGAGATCTTCCGCGAGATCACCCGTGCCGTGCGCCAGTTCGAAGCCGCGCGCCTGCTGGTGATTGCCTCGAGCAAGGTGGTCGCGCGTATTACTGACGAAGAATCTGCGGCGGTGGCCGAGCTTGAGGAATTCCTCGGCAAGAGCATCCGCTTCCAGGCCGATGACCAGTACCTGCAGGAGCAGTTCGATGTGGTGCTGCTCTGAGC
>QFOV01000274.1 GCA_003248565.1 Stenotrophomonas sp. | reverse complement strand
GCCCAGGTAACGCTCGCCGTTCCACCAGTAGCTCGGGCAGCTGGTCGAGCAGCAGGCGCACAGGATGCACTCGTACAGGCCGTCCAGCTTCTTGCGGTCGTCCGGCGACTGCAGGCGTTCGCGGTCTGCCGGGGCCGGGGTCTGGGTGCGGATCCACGGCTTGATCGAGGCGTACTGCGCGTAGAAGTGGGTCAGGTCCGGAACCAGATCCTTGACCACGTCCATGTGCGGCAGCGGGTAGATCGGCACTTCGGCCTTGCCGCAATCGGCAATGGCGCGGGTGCAGGCCAGGGTGTTGGTGCCGTCGATGTTCATCGCGCACGAACCGCAGATACCCTCGCGGCAGGAGCGACGGAAGGTCAGGGTCGGATCAATCTCGTTCTTGATCTTGATCAGCGCATCCAGAACCATCGGGCCGCACGCATCGAGATCGATCTCGTAGGTGTCGGTACGCGGGTTCTGGTCGCCATCGGGGCTCCAGCGGTAGATCTTGAAGGTACGCGTGTTCTTCGCGCCGCCCTTGGCGGGGAAGTGCTTGCCCTTGGTCAACCGGGAGTTCTTCGGGAGTGCAAATTCAGCCATGTTCGTAAGTTCCCCGGATCAGTAGACGCGCGGCTTCGGCGGCACCACGGACACGTCATCGCTGAGCGTGTACATGTGCACCGGGCGGTAATCGAAGCTGCACTTGCCCTTGTCGTCGACAGTGACCAGCGTGTGCTTCTGCCAGTTGACGTCGTCGCGGTCCGGGTAATCCTCGTGCGCGTGAGCGCCACGGCTTTCCTTGCGCTGCTCGGCCGAGTTGATGGTCGCCACTGCATTGAGCAGCAGGTTGTTCAGCTCGTAGGTCTCGATCAGGTCCGAGTTCCAGACCAGCGAACGGTCGGAAACCTTGACGTCCTGGAACGAATCGAACACCTGCGCCATCTTCTGGCAGCCTTCTTCCAGCGTCTTGCTGGTGCGGAACACGGCAGCATCGTTCTGCATGGTGCGCTGCATGTTGCCGCGGATGACCGAGGTCGGCGTATCGCCATTGGCGTGACGCAGCTTGTCGAGCAGGCCCAGGGCCTTGTCGCAGGCATCGGACGGCAGGGTCTTGTGCGGCGCACCCGGCTTGATCGTCTCGGCGCAGCGGTTGGCCACGGCGCGGCCGAACACCACCAGGTCAAGCAGCGAGTTGGAGCCCAGACGGTTGGCACCGTGCACGGACACGCAGGCCGCTTCACCGATGGCGTACAGGCCCGGCACCACTGCATCGGGGTTGTCGCCGACCTTGCGCACCACTTCACCGTGGTAGTTGGTCGGGATGCCGCCCATGTTGTAGTGCACGGTCGGAATGACCGGGATCGGCTGCTTGTGCACGTCCACGCCCGCGAAGATGCGCGCGCTTTCGGCAATACCCGGCAGCTTGTCGTCGATCACGCCCGGGCCGAGGTGGGTCAGGTCGAGCAGGATGTGATCCTTGTGCTCGCCGACGCCGCGGCCTTCGCGGATTTCGATGGTCATCGAACGCGACACCACGTCACGCGATGCCAGATCCTTGTAATGCGGTGCATAGCGCTCCATGAAGCGCTCGCCACTGCTGTTGCGCAGGATGCCACCCTCGCCTCGCACACCTTCGGTGATCAGGCAGCCGGCACCGTAGATGCCGGTCGGGTGGAACTGCACGAATTCCATGTCCTGCAGCGGCAGGCCGGCACGGGCCACCAGGCCACCGCCGTCACCGGTACAGGTATGCGCCGAGGTGGCGCTGAAGTAGGCACGGCCGTAACCGCCGGTTGCCAGCACCACGCCCTGCGAACGGAACAGGTGCAAGGTGCCTTCGGCCATGTCCAGGGCGAGCACGCCACGGCAGACGCCTTCGTCGTCGAAGATCAGGTCGAGTGCGAAGTACTCGATCATGAACTGCGCATCGTGCGCCAGCGACTGCTGGTACAGGGTGTGCAGGATGGCGTGGCCGGTACGGTCGGCGGCGGCGCAGGTACGCTGCGCGGACGGGCCTTCACCGTACTTGGTGGTCATGCCACCGAACGGACGCTGGTAGATCTTGCCTTCTTCGGTGCGCGAGAACGGAACGCCGTAGTGCTCCAGCTCGATGATGGCCGGGATGGCCTCACGGCACATGTACTCGATGGCGTCCTGGTCGCCCAGCCAATCCGAGCCCTTGATGGTATCGAAGAAGTGGTAACGCCAGTCATCCTCGCCCATGTTGGCAAGCGCGGCGGAGATACCGCCCTGTGCTGCCACGGTGTGCGAACGGGTCGGGAAGACCTTGGTGATGCAGACCGTCTGCAGGCCCTTCTGGGCCAGGCCAAACGTTGCACGCAGGCCAGCGCCACCGGCGCCGACGACGACCATGTCGACCTTGTGTTCAGTGATGTTGTAAGCGGACATGTATCAGTTCCCAAACGCGATGCGGGCAACCGCAAAGATGCTGACGATGGCGCCGAGCACGGCGACGAACTTGACCGTGGTCTGCAAGGCCAGGGCCATCAGCGAGTTGTGGATGTAGTCTTCGAGGACCACCTGCAGGCCAAGCTGGGCGTGCCAGAACATGGCGACCAGGAAGCCGCCCAGCAGGATCGCGTTCCACGGCTTGGCAATGGTTTCCACGGCGGTTACGTAATCGGCGCCCATCAGGCTCAGTACCAGGCACAGGAACCAGATGGTCAGTGCGACCAGGGCGGTCGCGGTCAGGCGCTGGTGGACGAAGTGCTCGGTACCGGACTTGGCGCTGCCAAGGCCACGCGCATTCTTCAGCGGGGTGCGGTACTTGCTCATGCGGCAGCTCCCATGCAGACGTAAGCCCAGATCAGCGCGGTCAGCACCAGCGAGGCGATCACCGACATCCAGCTGCTGCGGATGAAGGTAGCCTTGGCGTAGCCGATGGCGAAGTCCTGCACGATATGGCGGATGCCATTGCACAGGTGATAGGCGAAGCACCAGGTCCAACCGAACAGGATCACCTTGCCGTACCAGGCGCCGGCATGGGTGGTGAAGCAGTTCCAGGACTCAGGCCCCATCATCAGGGCGAACAAGCCGCCCGCGATGATCAGGGAACCGACAGTCAGAATGATGCCGGTTACTCGATGCAGGATCGAGGTGGCCATCTGGATCTGCCAGCGATACACCTGCAGGTGCGGAGAAAGGGGGCGGGGTCTGTTCGCCATTCGCTGACTCATATCTCGGCTGGGCGGCTCAATGCCGCGTTGGCTCAACGCTGCTCAGAAATCTATGCAGCGCCCGTTTTTCTCCCAATCGCCATACCGCACCGGATCGAGTCCGCCGCGGCCGCCTATTTCCTGAGGCACCGGCGTGACCTCGGGAAGCGGCTGCTTCTCGGGGCCCAACGGGGCTTCAGCTTCGGGCTCGGGAGTGGGGGTTGTTTGGCCTATCATTGGTGGTCTCGCAACGCACAAATTTTAGTCCTCAGTCACGTGTCTGACAACCTCGCCCCTGCTTTCACCGGTTTCCGCACACTTTCCAAGGCTCAGATCGTGAGTCTTGCGGGAGCCGATGCGGTCGCTTTCGCCCAAGCCCAGTTCGCCAATGACGTGCCCTCGCTGGCCGACGGTCATTGGCAATGGAGCGCCTGGCTGACCGCCAAAGGCCGCGTGCTGTCTATCTTTCAGCTTGTACGGGTAGACGCACAGACCCTGCTGCTGGTCTGCCACGACGGCGGCGCCGAGGCCATGGCCGAACAACTGCGGCGCTTCGTGTTCCGCCGCAAGGTCGTCATCAGCCATGCCAGCACGCTGGCAGTGAATGCCGCGCTGGAAACGCCCGGTCAGGCGCGTGGCGCGCAAATAGCGCAGCTGGCCGACGGCGTCATCGAACTGGATGTGGGCAGCGCAACGGTGCCGCGAACGCTGCAGATCAGCAGCGCAGCAAGCTCCGCTGACGACACAACGGCTGAATTGGCGTGGCGTCAATACGACCTTCGTTTCGGCCTGCCCCGCCTCGAGGATGCGCAGCGCGAGCAATGGACGCCGCAGCAGCTTGGGCTGGATCGCTTGAACGCCTACAGCGTCAAGAAGGGCTGCTATCCGGGCCAGGAAATCGTTGCCCGCACCCACTTCCTGGGCAAGGCCAAGCGCTCGCTGGCGCTACTGGAATGCGCCTCATTCGCAAATTCCGGCGATGCGGTCCAGCACGGGGACAGCAACATCGGCAGCGTCGCCTGTGTGGCCGGCGCATTGGCGCTTGCAGTGCTGCCACTGGAGTTGCCGGAAGGCCCATTGCAGGTCAATGGCGAGATCGCCAGCATCCAGCCGCTGCTGGAAGGCCTGGCGCGCTGAAGCCCGGTAGTGCCGAGCCATGCTCGGCATTGCGCTTCACCTGTAGTGCCGAGCCATGCTCGGCATTGCGCTTCACCTGTAGTGCCGAGCCATGCTCGGCATTGC
>QFOV01000273.1 GCA_003248565.1 Stenotrophomonas sp. | reverse complement strand
CGGAGCGTCTTCCAATGTCGCCTGCAGGCGCGCGCGCATGCGGTCGTTGAGCAGGCGGTACGGCATGTCGGCATGACGCGGGCGCGACTTCACCTGCGGTAGCAGTTGCTGGTACTCCTGCACACGCGCCTGCACTTCAGCACTCACACCAACCAGTTCGGTCGATTGGCTGAGCAGGCTGGCCAGCGCCACCATGTCTTTCAGGTACAGGCCGAGCACCGCGCTGCGCTGGGCGTTCAAGGTGTTGGTGATGGTGCCGGCATCCACGTTCGGATTGCCGTCCATGTCGCCACCCACCCAGGTGCCGAAGCGCAGCAGGCGCGGCAACGGCAGGGTTCGGCCCCAGGTGTCGCGCAGCGCCTGTTCCAGCGATTCGTAGAACACCGGGATGACCCGGTACAGCACGCGGGTCAGGTAGAAACCGACATGCTCGCGCTCGTCGTCCACGGTTGGCCGCACCGGCGAGGAATCGGCGGTCTGCCAGGAGGCAGTCAAGGCCATGCGGAAACGTGCGGCATCGGCAGCCTGCTCGCCGGGCGTGCGTTGCCCGTCGAGGTTGTCGACCAACGCGGCAACCATCAGTTGTTCTTTTTCCAGCAGCGCGCGGCGCACGGCTTCGGTCGGGTGCGCGGTGAATACCGGCTCGATGTCGATCTGCGGCAGCCACTGCGCCAGTTCTTCCGGCGTCACGCCCTGCGCCTTCAGCGCTAGCAAGGCGTCATGCAGGCCTTCCGGCTGCGGGCGTTTGGTGCCTGCGCGCTGGTAGTCACGGCGGCGGCGGATGCGATGCACGCGCTCGGCGATGTTGACCACCTGGAAGTACGTGCTGAAAGCGCGCACCAGGGCTTCGGCGTCGCGCGGCGAACGCCCGGCCAGCTGCGCGCTGAGCGGAGCCAACGGCGCCTGGCTTTCACGACGGGCAATGGCCGCCGTGCGCACGTCTTCCACCTCGTCGAGGAAACCGGGCGACACCTGTTCGGAAATCAGATCACCAACCAGTGTGCCGAGGCGGCGTACATCGTCGCGCAGTGGCAGGTCGGGGGTGGCGAAGACAACGCTGCTGCGGTACTCGTTCATCGAAGACGTAGAGCCTGGAGAGCGGAAACCCGTCAAGCCTACCGCAAAAATCAGCACAATTTTGCAGTGCACCAAACCTGAAACAGTTGCATTTGAATGTTGTCTGGCAGCTGTCCTTTTGGACAGAACGGTGCGCAGGATCAGTCAATTCGAGGACATGACGATACAGCGCTTCACCTGTAGTGCCGAGCCATGCTCGGCACTACGTTGCTTCGCTCTTGCTCAAAGCCCCTCGCCCGCTTGCGGGAGAGGGGTTGGGGTGAGGGCGGCTTTTTGCTTTGGCCGGTAACGCCCCTGCCGAGCATGGCTCGGCACTACAGGAAGGCGCCAAAGGCTACCCCTCCCCAACCCTCCCCTTTGCACTGCGTGCAAAAGGGAGGGAGCGGTTCATCAGCGCTTCTTGCCGGCTTCTGCACCCAACCAACGGTCCAGCCAGTCTTCGCTTTCAGCCAGCATGGTCATGATCGATTCGCGTGCGCGGTAACCATGCGACTCGTTCGGCAGCATCACCAGACGTGAGGTGCCGCCCAAGCCCTTCACCGCGGCGAACATGCGCTCGCTCTGGATCGGGAAGGTGCCGGAGTTGTTGTCGTCAACGCCGTGGATGAACAGGATCGGGTCCTTGATCTTGTCGGCGTAATTGAACGGCGACATCTTCTGGTACACCTCCTGCGCCTGCCAGTAGTTGCGTTCTTCGGCCTGGAAGCCGAACGGCGTCAGCGTGCGGTTGTACGCACCCGAGCGCGCAATGCCAGCCTTGAACAGACGCGTATGCGCCAGCAGGTTGGCAGTCATGAAGGCGCCGTAGGAATGGCCACCCACCGCAATGCGCTCACGGTCACCAACACCACGCTTCACCACTTCATCGACCGCGGCCTGCGCGCTGGCAACCAGCTGCTGCACATAGGTGTCGTTCGGCTCGGTGTCGCCTTCACCAACGATCGGCATGGTCGGGTTGTTCAGCACCACATAGCCCTTGGCCAGGAAGGCCTGCGGCCCCCAATAGCTGATGGCGTTGAAGCGATACTTGGAACCGCTGACCTGGCTGGCATCGGCTGCGGATTTGAATTCTGCCGGGTAAGCCCACATCAGCACCGGGCGCGGGCCGTCCTTCTTGGCGTCGTAGCCCGGCGGCAGCAGCAGGTCAGCGGTGAGTTCGACACCATCAGCCCGCTTGTAACGGATCTGCTCCTTCTTCACTCCACGCAGCTGCGGCAGCGGATGGGCGAAGTGGGTCAGCTCGACCGGCTGCGCGTCCTGTGCCAGGCCGCGGGCAACCAGGTTGGCCGGTACGTCATTGGATTCACGGTAGGTGAGGATGCGGCCACCCTCGCCTTCGCTGATGCTCAAGGGCATCTCGTAGTACGGCGCCTGCGACTGGAACACACGCTCGCTCTTGCCGCTGGAAAGCTCCACGCGATCGAGGAACGGACGATCACCTTTGGCCGACGCACCCTCGCCGATACGGTAGAAGCTGTTGCCATCGGCACTCAGCTGCAACCGTGAACGGCCAGCTGCGTCGGTGCTCAACACCGGCTCACCCGGGTCGCCATAGCGATCATCTTCCGAACGCTGTACCAACAATGTTGCTGCCTGATCCAGATGGTCCGGGGCGATCTTCCACTGCTTCACCTGACGGCTCTTCCACCAGTACTCATCCAGCAGCGCCAAGTCGCCATTGGCCCAGGTAACCCCTGCGTAGCGCGAGCCCAGCTGCGCCAGCGTCACCGGCGGCTTGTCGAACGGCGCGGCCTGCAGCAGCACCGCATCGCGCACCTTGGCCTCACGCGAGGGGTCACCGCCATCCTGTGCCTCAGCCCACACCAGCGAAGCCGGCGCATCCGCGCGCCAACTGATCGAACGCACGCCGGTGGGCACAGCATCGTTGCCGGTCGGCAGGCCATCCACCAGCGGCAGGCGCGCCACCGTGTGCACCAGCTTGCCCTTGGCATCCAGTACTTCAATGTTGCGCGGGAAGCGGCTGACCGGCACCGCATAGGAGAACGGCCGCTGCACGCGCTGGCTCAATAGGTACTTGCCGTCGGGCGAGGCTGACAGTCCCAGATAGATGCCGGCTGTACCAACCGGGGTACTGTCGCCGTTGATCGACACCCGCACCGGCTGTGCCTGCAGGTAATACTCGAACAGGCGCGCGTCGTCTTCGTTCTTCAACATGTCCTGGTAGGTCCGCACCGAGCGCACGCCCTGGCCGACCTCGGTCTGCTGCACGGCCGGGCCGGTCGGCACGCCATCGCCCTGCGGCGGTGCCCCCTGGCCAGCCGGACGCTGCATGACCAGCAGCGCGTCGCTGCCCGGTAACCATGCGTAGCCGGTACCGACAATGCTGTTCAGGCGCTCGGCAACACGGCGCGCACTGCCAGCCTGCACGTCCACCAACCACAGTTCATTGGCCCCGGTCGCCGGGTCCAGCTGGTTGAAGGCCAGGTACTTCTGATCCGGTGACCATGTCAGTGCGGCCACTGAGAGCGGCTGCGGCAGCCCGGTGATCTGGCGCTCCTTGCCATCGATGTTGGACGCCAACCACAGCTTGCTGCCGAACGAGAAACGGCTGTCGGACACAGTTTTGGGGTGAATGCGCAGGCCCGCCAGCTTCAGCTCCGGGGCTGCGACCTGGGCAATCGACGGCAGCGCCGGGATCTGCAGCAGCGCGGTCAGGTCCCCTTTGGGCGACAGGTACAGGCTGGGCGCGCGCGGGGCATCCACCACCGCCTGCAGCGCGGCCGACGGCAGCCGGTAGCCTTCACCCTGCTGGGCGCCCTTCTGCGCCGCAGGCGGGGTCAGCGCCATGACCGGTGATACTGCCAGCAGCAGGCCGGCGCACAACACCAGTGCGGCTGAAGCACGGCGGCGGCGGTGGGGAGACAGATTCATGGCGCATTCCTATTGGACGGAAACAATCCCCAACTTAACAACCCCCCTCGCCCGTGGCCCCTGCCGTTGGTTGGGCCCGCAGCGCTGACAGCTGGCCGCGATATACTGGGCAACCCGTTCCGAGGGGCGCTGCGACCGTTGGGTGGACCCGTCCACTACAGCCCGTGTTCTTGCACGGACTTCCCAAACGGCCAGGCTCGGACGGCTTTCACGCAACAACGGCGCCCGGCGAACGCGAGCCTGCTCGCACCACACCGGAGCTCTAAATGAACGCTGTTGCCGCTACCTTCTCGCAGGAAGGTGATTACAAGATCCGCGATATCTCGCTGTCCGATTGGGGCCGCAAGGAACTGGACATCGCCGAGCACGAAATGCCGGGCCTGATGTCGATCCGCCGCAAGTACCAGGCCGAGCTGCCGCTGAAGGGCGTGCGC
>QFOV01000272.1 GCA_003248565.1 Stenotrophomonas sp. | reverse complement strand
ACCTGCACTACAGCCCCGTCGCCAAGCGGTAAGGCATCTGACTCTGACTCAGACATTCGGAGGTTCGAATCCTTCCGGGGCTGCCAAACATGAAAAGGCCTGATCGCAAGATCAGGCCTTTTTTCTATTCAGGACCTTCGCGCCAGGACCAACAAGCAAGCCGGGTGTGCGATAATCGCCACGCACCATAGCCCCGTCGCCAAGCGGTAAGGCATCTGACTCTGACTCAGACATTCGGAGGTTCGAATCCTTCCGGGGCTGCCAGATATCAAAAGGCCAGATCGAAAGATCTGGTCTTTTTTTGTGGCTGAAGTTTCGGGATTGGAGGATCAGGGATTGGCAGGAGCAAAAGCTCGAAAGCCAAAGCACCCCTCCCCAGCCCTCCCCTGCGCCGCGCGCAAGGGAGGGGGCAAGTGCGGCACTTCCCACGCCGGATATGCATCGAATGCGACCATCCACCCCCTCCCTTGCGCGCAGCGCAGGGGAGGGCCGGGGAGGGGTGCCTTGGCTTTGGCTTTGGCTTTGGCTTTGGCTTGGGCTTGGGCTTGGGCTTGGGCTTTGGCTTTGGCCTTGCCCCAGCTTTGGCGAATCACCAATTCCCAACTCCAATCCCAGAAACGACAAAAGCCCGGCCGAAGCCGGGCTTTTGCCTTCCCAGTGGGATTCCGAAGAATCCCACCCCGAAGCGATTAACGCCGACCTTCTTACGCTCGACTTCACGGGCGTCACGGGTCATGAAGCCAGCCTTGCGCAGCTCGGACTTCAGGGTTTCGTCGTACTCGACCAGCGCACGGGCGATGCCCAGACGGATCGCACCGGCCTGGCCGGTGGTGCCGCCGCCGGCAGCAGTGACAAGAATGTCAAAGCTTTCGGTGTTCTGGGTCAGTTCCAGCGGCTGACGCACGATCATGCGTGCAGTCTCACGGCCAAAGAACTCGTCCAGCGGACGGCCATTGACGGTGATGTTGCCAGTGCCCTTGCGCAGGAACACGCGGGCGGTGGAGGACTTGCGGCGGCCAGTGCCGTAGTTTTGAGTGATAGCCATGATTAGATATCCAGAACCTGCGGCTGCTGTGCTGCGTGCGGATGCTCAGTGCCTGCATAGACCTTGAGCTTGCGGTACATCTGACGACCCAGCGGGCCCTTCGGCAGCATGCCCTTGACGGCGGTCTCGATGACGCGCTCCGGGTGACGCTCCAGCGCCTGCTCCAGGGTTTCGGTCTTCAGGTTACCGATGTAGCCGGTGAAGCGATGGTACTTCTTGTCCTTCAGCTTCTTGCCGGTAACAGCAATCTTGTCGGCATTGATGACGACCAGGTAATCACCGGTGTCAACATGCGGGGTGTAAACCGGCTTGTGCTTGCCACGCAGGCGGCGAGCCAGCTCGGTGGAGAGACGGCCCAGCGTCTTGCCGGCGGCGTCAACGAGGTACCAGTCGCGCTGGACGGTCTCGTTCTTTGCAGTGAAAGTGCTCATAAAGAACTCAGGTAGGTCGGGCTGATTGCGGCGAAATGAACCACCGGAACTTTGCCACGCGTTGTGAAGGTGAAACAGAAGAGGCGGGATTGTACTGGCCGCACACCTCCGGCGCAAGCCAACGCCTGAACGGGCACCCCGCCCCGGCCTTGGCAGCTTCACAGCCAGCGGCGAGAATCGGGCAGACCCCACTGCACTGCCCCGTCATGATCACCGCCCGCGTACAAACGCCACTGGACCACCTGCTGACCGAAGCCCAACGTGCCCTGGACACGGTGTTCGGCAACCCGCCGGCCGCCCGTCCCAACCCGGCCGGCGACACCCCGGAGGTTGTACTGGAGCCAGCTGAAGTCCGCCACGCGGCCGGACTGATGCGCATCAACCATGTCGGCGAGGTCTGCGCGCAGGGCCTGTATTTCGGCCAGGCAGCAGTCGCCCGCGACCCGGCCACGCGCGCGCACCTGCTCGACGCCGCGCAGGAAGAGACCGATCACCTGAGCTGGTGCGCGGACCGCCTGCGCGAGCTGGACAGCCGCCCCAGCCTGTTCAACCCGCTCTGGTATGCCGGCAGCTACACCATCGGCACCCTGGCAGGCCTGCGCGGTGACGGCTGGAACCTGGGCTTCGTGGTGGAAACCGAGCGCCAGGTGGAGGCGCATCTGGACGAGCACCTGCACACCCTGCCACCGGCCGACCAACGCAGCCGCGAGATCCTCAAGGTGATGAAGCTCGATGAAGCGCGCCACGCCGAGCACGCCGAACATGCCGGCGCGCGCAAGCTGCCATTCCCGATCCCGTCGGTGATGGCACTGGCCTCCAAGGCGATGAAGGCCGTGGCCTACCGGATTTGAGGCCCCACCTATAGTGCCGAGCCATGCTCGGCTGGAGCCTTACCGGGACCGCTTCACCTGTAGCGCCGAGCCATGCTCGGCTGGTGCTTTGCCGGGAAAGCCTCTGCCGAGCATGGCTCGGCACTACATGGCTGGGCCTTTGCATAAAGCCTCTGCCGAGCATGGCTCGGCACTACCCTGGCCACCTCAGCTGACCAGCTTCAGGCCGATCACGCCGGTTACGATCAGGCCGATGCACAGCAGGCGCGGCCAGCTGGCGCTGTCGCCGAACAGGATCACGCCGGCAACCGCCACCCCAACCGCACCGATACCGGTCCAGATCGCATAACCGGTACCCACCGGAATGGTGTGTAGTGCCTGGGTCAGCAGCCATAGGCTTATGCCGGCAAACACCACGGTAAACAGGCTCGGCCAGAGCCGGGTAAAGCCTTCGCTGGACTTCAGGCCCAGCGCAAATCCAATCTCGAACAGGCCCGCAAGCAGCAGGTAGATCCAGGGCATCGCAATTTCCTCTACAAAAAAGACAGCGGCCCGGTGATTTCGCACCGAGCCGCCGTCGACAAACGTCTGCATCACTGCAGGGCGGGCCGTCCCGCCTGTTTTTTGCGCAGAACCGGCATGCCGGTGCTGCGCAGGTAGTACTTACTCGGCCAGGTTGCGACCGTGGAACAGCTCTTCGATCTCGCGGCGCAGCAGCGCCTCGATCTTCATGCGCTCCTTGAACGACAGGTTCTTGGCCTTCTCTTCGAACAGGTACTGGTCCAGGTCGAAGTCCTTCAGGTGCATCTTGGTGTGGAAGATGTTTTCCTGATAGACGTTGACATCGAACATCTCATAACGCGACTTGATGTTCTTGGCCAGGAAGTTCTGGATCGAATTGATCTTGTGGTCGATGTAGTGCTTCTTGCCCTTGATGTCACGGGTGAAGCCACGCACGCGGTAGTCCATGATCACGATGTCTGATTCCAGACTCTCGATCAGGTAGTTCAGCGCCTTCAACGGCGAGATCACACCGCAGGTTGCCACGTCGATATCGGCGCGGAAGGTAGCAATGCCTTCCTGCGGATGCGTTTCCGGATAGGTGTGCACGGTGATGTGCGACTTATCCATATGCGCAACCACGGCATCGGAGATCAACTCCTTGCCGGCCTGCTTCTTGTCGATCACCGGCTCCTCGGAAATGAGAATTGTGACCGAGGCACCCTGGGGGTCGTAATCCTGACGCGCAATGTTCAAGATGTTCGCACCGATGATCTCTGCGACATCGGTGAGGATCTGCGTGAGTCGATCGGCGTTGTATTCCTCGTCGATGTACTCGATATAACGCTGGCGCTCCTCTTCGGTACGCGCATAGCAGACGTCATAAATGTTGAAGCTCAAGGCCTTGGTGAGGTTGTTGAATCCTTGCAACCTCAGGCGAGGCAACGGCTTGACCACGGCGGTCGATCCTGTAGATGGTGGGAAAGGCGGAAGTATGGGGCAAAGTGGCCCGCTGTGATACTTGCACCGTTATGCCCGTTTGCCCCTTATGCTCAGCGTCGTTAAGCTTGCCCATTAAGCAAGTTCATCCAAACTGTGAACGCCATCATGAGCCCAGGTAACGCCACCACCGCGTCAAACGTGCGTCTTGCCTCCAGCCCGCTGGCGCTGGACATTGCCACCATCGACCGCTTTCTGGCCCACAGCCACCGCCGCCGCTACCCGGCGCGGACCGATGTGTTCCGCCCGGGTGATCCTGCCGGGACCATGTATTACGTGATCAGCGGCTCGGTCAGTATCATTGCCGAGGAAGACGATGACCGGGAACTGGTGCTGGGCTACTTCGGTGCCGGCGAGTTTGTCGGCGAAATGGGCCTGTTCATCGAGTCGGACAAGCGCGAGGTCATCCTGCGCACCCGCACCCCCTGCGAACTGGCCGAGATCAGCTACGAGCGCCTGCACCAGCTGTTCCTGGGTCCGCTGTCGGTGGACGCGCCCAAACTGCTGTACGCCATCGGCTCACAGATCTCCCGGCGCCTGCTGCATACCAGCCGCAAGGCCAGCCGCCTGGCCTTCCTGGACGTGACCGACCGCATCATCCGCACCTTGCACGACCTGTCCAAGGAGCCGGAATCGATGAGCCACCCGCAGGGCACCCAGCTGCGCGTCTCCCGTCAGGAAATCGCCCGGCTGGTGGGTTGCTCGCGGGAAATGGCCGGCCGCGTGCTGAAAAAGCTGCAGGCCGATGGCCTGCTGCATGCCCGCGGCAAGACCGTGGTTCTATACGGGACGCGGTAGCACCCGCTCAGCGGGTGTTACCCCCATGGTTTGCAGAGCAAACCATGGGCCCCGGCTCCCCGCCTCCCAATTCCCCGCGCCTGTCGGCGCGTCCCCTTTACTAAAGGGGGCTGCCTGGCTTGATTTACCCAGGGAAAGCCCGCTACCTGCGCTCTGGTAGCCCGGGTAAGCTGCGCGCACCCGGGGCTTTTCGCGCGTTGGTGGCCACGCGCCCAGGCGCCCCCAGCAGAGTGATGTTTACCGAAGTCCCGGGTGCGCTGCGCTTACCCGGGCTACGGTTTTTGAAGTGTGATTTCTGTCGGAGCCCGAAATCTCATTCACCATTGCGAACTTCCCGACTATGTCGTGATCAATGCCGAGCCACCTAACATTCCCGAATGCCGCGAGGGACCCACCACTTCGCCGACATAGCTGCGAATTAGCGACCGTTCGGCGCTGATATCGGTCAGGAATCGACCCGCAGCATTACTTACCGATGTAGCTTTCCTTGACCTGCCCTGCTGTGGCCCGCAGGCTTGGGGCATGGAATTTGGCAACGAATTTTACTGGTTCATCCTGATCG
>QFOV01000271.1 GCA_003248565.1 Stenotrophomonas sp. | reverse complement strand
TCACGACAGCCTCGGCGGGCTGACGCCCGCCGAATTCCGCCAGTACCACGAAACGGAAACCTCTAATTTAGCCTGGCATTGAAATGCGGGGAGTCGACATGGGGAGCACGCGTTTCCTTGGTGTCAAAATGAAACAGCAACAGCGAAAAAAAGCCGAACGTTAGATCGACTTCATTGCCCATGCAGTCCCGGGTGCGCTGCGCTTACCCGGGCTACGTCACTGACCCCTGTTTCCCCTACCGTTCAAGAGTTAGAACAGTGTTGCTTTTGAAGTGCCGGAAAAAAACTCTAACTAGATATAAGCCACCAACACCAATCGCACCAAAGAAGGACATCATCAAGAACCCCACGCGCTCCCATCTTGTCTTTGTTATTCGACGACCATCCAACTCAGCGATGCCTGTTGTTCCTCGCATACGCAAGTCACGCCCATCAACGGAGGCCGACAAATTGCCGTCCATGAAGTAAAAATCCCCATCCTCCCTGGTTTCAACCTTGGCTCCATCCACATGAGCCTCTTTCATATTCCCGCTAACCGCCATAAACCTCAGCCGGCCGCTTTGAACATAATCATCAACTTTATCAGGATGAAGATCAGGCATTGCAAGAACACCCTTAAAACCTGATACCCATGCAGACCCACCTTGATTCAGGTCACTTACATACCGAGCCGCTGGGTACGACACTTTGAGAACAACCGCTGCAGCAGGGTATCTTGTTGAGAAACCTGATTGATCAGCCTTTGCTGGGCCACAGCCTAGCGCGCCATCAACACTCATCGTCGAAGATGGCCGGAAATTCAGCCTTACAAGATCACCGTCCACATTAATAAAGAAGCTTCTTTCCTTCAGCGCGCCAGCCCCATCAACTTCAATTGCGCTTAGGTAATAGTAAACATCTCCGCGCCAATCAAAGTGACTCACTGAAACCTTGGGCGACGTAAAAACACTTAAATCGACATTTCGACTATTCTTTTCTGAATCACCAACCCAAAACATGGAAACATCATCTTCAGATGCGCTCCAATACCCCAAATCCTTTCCCGAAGAATAGATAGAAAAGGAGGCCATTCCATCATCCATAGTCAACCCTACAGACTTCACTTTCCGCCTTGATAGATATGGAGTCCCCAACCTCGAAACTACGCGACCGTCAACACCATTCGTGCAGCCATCCAGCGCAAATATTTCCAGGGAAGAAAACTCGCTAGGAGCCGCCAAACCCAGGCGCAGCCCATCTGCTATACCATTCCAAGAAAAATCGCTTGGCGAACTATTTTTCCCTACAAAAACTCCAAAATTCCGTGTGCCAATGGACTGTCCATCCCCCTTAGCACTATACGAACCTCTTACCGGCGTTTGCACCGTTACGTTCAAATCACTAGGCGTAGCCCAGAAAAAAGTTCTTACTATTGCGTACAGCCCAAGAAATACAAAAACTCCAAATATCAACGGGAAAAGGACAGTCAAAATCATTTCCGATCGAGGGAAAATGTCAGCAACCTTACGCCCTCCCATCAAAATAATACACATGAAGGTCGCCAAGAGCGGACTTCCAAGTGCATTACACAGATAGCTCTCCCAAAGCCCCGATAAAATCTCCGGGTTTAATATCGACAAAACCGTATCAGAAACACTCAGGGCCACAAATATTGAAACTGCGAGCCTAACAGCCACACCTCGCACACGTGCATCACGAAACGAGAAGTAGCAAGCCGCGACAGCCAACACAATATTCAGAGGGTGGCCAATATGCATCAGCCACTCTCCAAAGGTCAAAGGAACCATGAAGCCTTGTGGAGTCAAAGCGTCGTATATCGATACAGCCTCACCCATAACCCCATTCAGGAAGAAAGTTTGCGAAAAGGCCCCAAATCCCATCAACCCCGCAAGAACCACACCTGCTGTCAGAGAAAGAGCAATTCGTTGCATCTGCGGCAAAACTCACCCCCAATCTATTAGGCAAAAAAAGAGTCAGGCGCGTTCAGACGCCTAACTCCAGTTACTCAAGCGGAAAAGATCAGCTCTTCAACCGCACTTGCTATACCCACAATTCAAGCAAGTCTGGCAGCCGTCCATGATCACCAGCGCCTTGGTGCTGCACTTGTGACACATGGTGGCGCTGGCGGGGAAGCTGCCGTTGTCGGCGCTTTCGGGGTTGGCTTCGGGGGCAACGGCAACGTCAAGAGCTACCCCTCCCCGGCCCTCCCCTTCGCTTTGCGAAAGGGAGGGGGCGAGCGCGGCGCTTTTCGCCGGCGCTGCGTTTACTTCACTGTTTTTTTTTGAGCGTTCTTCGAACTGCTTGCGCTTTTCGGCGATCAGGGCGCGCTGGTGGGCGCTCATTTCCGGGTCCTGCAGCAGGCCGATCGACTTCATGTGGTCTTCGACGATGGAGCCCAGCTCGGCCACCAGCGACGGCATGTACACGCCGCCGACCTTGAAGTAACCGCCCTTCGGGTCGAACACGGCCTTCATTTCGTCAACGATGAAGGTGACGTCACCGCCCTTGCGGAACACGGCGGACATGATGCGGGTCAGCGCCACGATCCACTGGAAATGCTCCATCGACTTGGAGTTGATGAAGATCTCGAACGGACGGCGCAGTTCGTGCTCGGTGCCCTGGTTGAGCACGATGTCGTTGATGGTCACGTAGAAGGCGTGTTCCACCAGCGGCGACTTGATCTTGTAGGTGCTGCCGATCAGCACTTCCGGGCGCTCGATGCGCTCGTGCATGTGCACGATGTTGTCGGCCGGGGACTCGTCCAGGGCGGCAGCCACCGGGGCCTTGGCCGCAGCGGTTTCACGGGCCTTGTCGTCCGGGGTGATGACGGAATAGCCCTTGATTTTCTTGTCGATCTTGACGGCCATGGTGCGAGTCCTGGTTATGCGTTGCTAAACGGATTGGCAGCAACCCCGTCCTTGCAGGACGGGGCGCGCGGTGCGGCTTACTTGCGGGTCGCCTTCTTGGCGGCCTTCTTCACTGCGGTGGCCTTCTTGGCAACCGTCTTCTTTGCGGTAGCGGCCTTCTTGGCCACGGTCTTCTTGGTCAGGGCAACCTTCTTGGCAGCGGTCTTCTTGCTGACGGCTACTTTCTTGGCGACCTTCTTTTCAGTGGCCTTCACCGTCTTCTTGACGGCGGCGACCTTCTTGGCGGCCTTCTTTTCGACCTTCTTCACTGCCTTCTTGGCAGCGGTGGTCTTCTTGACGACAGCCTTGGCAATCTTCTTCTCGGTGGCCTTCAGCGACTTCTTGGCGGCAGCAGCCTTCTTGCCGACGGCCTTGGCGACCTTCTTCTCGGCAGCCTTCACCGTCTTCTTGGCCGAGGCGACCTTGGTGGCGGCCTTCTTCTCGACCTTGGCGATGGCCTTCTTGGTCGCCGCACGCTTGCCGGCGCCCTTCTTCTTCAGCTCGGTGGCTTCTGCCTTGGCATTGGCCTTGGCGGCTTCCAGCTTCTGGCGCACGGAGGCGACCTTCTTCTTTACTTCCTTCTTGGCCGCGCTGGCCTTCTTGGCGACAACCTTCTCAGCCTTCTTGACGGCCTTTTCGGCCTTCTTTACAGCCTTCTTGACCTTGGCCACCTGCTTCTTGGCGCCGGCCTCGACCTTCTTTGCACTGGCCTTCACTGCAACCACGGCGTCGCTGGCGGTTGCCGCGATGCTCTCGCCCGCGTGGGCGACGGTTTCCTTGACGGTTTCTTTCACGTCCTCGGCAACCTGGGTTACGGTCGCGGTCACACCATTACCATTGCTCATAAAGCCCTCCTAAGGGCATCGGGTCTGTAATGTGGCGATGCTATATCGAAGCCGATGCAACGTGAAACAAGCGCGCAACAGGAAGGTGGCGGCGAAGCCACCGTCATGCCCTCCCAGCGCGCGGCCGGGAGGGCGATGAAGGCACTCAGAACTTGCCGTAGTAGCCTTCTTTCAGGGCGTCGAACAGGTTGGCGGCGGTGTGCATCTCGCCGTCGTACTCGATCTGTTCGTTGCCCTTGACCTCCACCACCTGGCCGTCTTCCAGCTCGAAGCGGTAGGTGGTGTTCTCCAGATCCGCTTCCTTGACCAGCACGCCCTGGAAGGCGGCCGGGTTGAAGCGGAAGGTGGTGCAGCCCTTCAGGCCCTGCTCGTGGGCGTAGCGGTAGATGTCCTTGAACTGCTCGTACGGGTAATCGGTCGGTACGTTGGCGGTCTTGGAGATCGAGCTGTCCACCCACTTCTGCGCGGCGGCCTGCACGTCCACGTGTTCCTTGGGCGAGATGTCGTCGGCGCTGATGAAGTACTCCGGCAGCTTGGCGTCAGCCTCGTCGGAGAACGGCATGGCCTTGGCGTTGACCAGCTGGCGGTAGGCCAGCAGCTCGAACGAGAACACGTCCACCTTTTCCTTGGACTTCTTGCCTTCGCGGATCACGTTGCGGCTGTAGTGGTGCGCGAACGAGGGCTCGATGCCGTTGGAGGCGTTGTTGGCCAGCGACAGGCTGATGGTG
>QFOV01000270.1 GCA_003248565.1 Stenotrophomonas sp. | reverse complement strand
ATGGAATGAACAACGCGTGGCGCAAGGCCAGCGTGCGGTCAATTCACTGTGGTTCTGGGGCGCTGGCAGCCTGCCGGCATCGGTACATACCGCGCACGCCCAGGTGCGCAGCCGCGATGCCTTGGTGCAGGGCCTGGCCGCGATGGCCGGGGTGCGCCTGGGCGGCGAGCAGAGCGTGGATGCGCTGGTCGATCTGCGCCAGCTGCGTTCGCTGCAGCAGCTCGCGCGGGATGCGATCGCCCCCTTGCTCGATGCACTCAAGCGTGGCGAACTCAGCGAGTTGCGGCTGGACTTCGAAGATGGCACCGGCTATCGCATCACCCGCGGGCAGCGTTGGCTCCTGTGGAAGAAACCGATCATGACGCTTGTCGATGAGTGACAGTCTGAAGATCGTTCGGCGCGAGATGGTCGCGACCGAAGGCTGGAGTGATGACACCCTGCCGTTGCTGCGCCGCATCTATGCCGCGCGTGGTGCCACCACGCCAGAGCAGGCACAGCCGCGACTGGCGCAGTTGCATGCGCCCGAGCTGCTGGGCGGCATGCAGGCCGCCGTGCAGTTGCTGGCTGATGCAATCGCCAAGGACAAGCGCATCCTGATCGTCGGTGACTTTGACTGTGATGGGGCCACAGCCTGCGCAGTGGGCGTGCGCGGCCTGCGTATGCTGGGCGCACGCGACGTGGTGCATGCCGTGCCGAACCGGATGCTGCATGGCTACGGCTTGTCGCCGTCCCTGGTTGAAGAATTGGCTGGTTTGAAACCGGATCTGCTGGTCACGGTCGATCATGGCATCGCCTGTCATGCCGGCGTGCGCGCAGCAAAGGCCTTGGGCTGGCAGGTTCTGGTCACCGATCACCATCTTCCCGGTGAGCAGTTGCCGCCGGCCGATGCAATCGTCGATCCGAACGTGGACGGTGACGCATTCCCCAGCAAAGCACTGGCCGGTGTCGGCGTCATCTTCTATGTGTTGATGGCGCTGCGTCGTCACTTGCGTGAGCAATCCGCATTCGGGACGCAGCCCGAGCCCGACCTGCTGACGCTGCTGGACCTGGTCGCCGTCGGCACTGTCGCCGATCTGGTGGCGCTTGATGAAAACAATCGCGCCCTTGTTTCAGCAGGTTTGCGGCGACTGCGCGCCGGCAAGGCCAGCGTCGGCCTGCAGGCCTTGATCGAGGTGAGCGGACGTGACCCGCGCCGGCTCAGCGCCAGTGACATCGGTTACGCCGTTGCGCCGCGTTTGAATGCGGCAGGGCGTCTGGAAGACATGGCGCTGGGCATCGAGCTGTTGTTGACCGAAGATCCAGCACAGGCACGGGAAATCGCCACACTGCTGGAAGAGATCAATGCCGAGCGCCGCGCCGTGCAGCAGATCATGACCGACGATGCCGAACGTGCGGTTGCCCGTGCCGTGCTGGATGACGACATGCAGCGCCCCGTCGCGGCCTGTCTGTTCGACGCTGAGTGGCACCCGGGCGTGGTGGGCCTGGTTGCATCGAAGATGAAGGATCGCCTGCATCGGCCGGTGATTGCCTTTGCACCAGCTGAACCCGGTGGTGATGCGCTGCGTGGTTCGGCGCGTTCGATCAGCGGCTTCCACATCCGTGATGCCTTGGCTGCGATCAACGCCAACCATCCGGGATTGATGGAGAAGTTCGGTGGCCACGCGATGGCTGCGGGGCTGAGTCTGCCATTGGCAAATCTGGATGCGTTCAAGGCAGCCTTCGAGCAACAGGTGCAACGCAGTCTGGATCCGGCATTGCTGCAACAGCAGTTGCTCAGCGATGGCGAGCTGTCCCCCGTCGAGCTGGACTTCCAGCACGCTGAGGCGCTGCGCTTGGCCGGTCCGTTTGGCCAGGGGTTTGCCGAACCACTGTTTGATGGTGCATTCGAAGTGCTTGAATGGCGGGTGCTGAAAGAACGTCATCTGAAGCTGGTGTTGCGCCAGTTGGGCAGTGCCGCGCGGATCAATGCCATTTACTTCAATGGCTGGAATGGCGTGGCACCTGCGCAACAGGTGCAGATCGCCTACCGTCTGGTGAGTGATGACTATCGCGGCGGCAAGGCGATCCAGTTGATCGTCGAGCACTGCGCATCTGTCTGATTCCGGCTCGACGTTGTGCGTTCGGCTGACCGTCGTGCGCACACAATGCCGCTACCAGAAGTTGATCGAGGGGCCTCGCCGGGAACCGGGCGTTCCCAGTGCAATGCGCGTATCCATGCATTGCTGGTTCCAACTCCAGCGAGGAATGAAGAAAAGGCAGGCGTCGGCGCATGCCTCATTCGCGCAGCGGCAGATTGATATGGCTGCTGCCATACCAGCGTATCTCCAAGGGCGTACCCGCATCAGCCAGTGTTTCATCGCTGGGATTCTTGCCGCTGCCGAGATTGAGCTGCCGATCCGGTTGCTTGATGACTCCAAGGGTGATGACCAGACGACTGCCTGCAGCGAGCTTGCGGCCCAGCAAACGGGTGTCGGTCAAGCGCACGCTATGCCGTTGTGCGGGTGCGAGCAGCTGGCGCTGGCTGGGGTCGGCTGCATGGCTGAGCCGCTGCAGCCAGTAGGCAAGATCGAGATAGTCGCCATCGGCGGTGAGTTCGTAGATGGCGAGCGCGATGTCGGCATCCTGTTTGTTGAGGCTGAAATCCAATGTGCCCGAGAACGCGCCGGCCAGCTCGGTGTCCTGTTCCAGCGGTTCGCTGAGGAAGACCAGGCCGGCATGGGTATCAAGCTCGCGGTTGATGACCTGTGTTGGCGGTTGCCATGCAGCGTCGCCGCGATCACGGAAATCGATGCGTTGCACACTACTGCGTGTGGGTGCTGGTTCGGCGGCGAGTCGATGGCCGCCGCTGGCGGGCAGCAGGTAGAAACGTTGTTGGCGTGTCGGCATTGCATCGAGTGATGCGGCGTGCCGCCACTGGTTGCTGCCCATGACCTGCCAGTTGACCCTGCCAGCCAGCAGCGCTGGTTTGGCTGCTGCTTTGAGTACGTGGTCGAACCACGCCAAGCGCAGTGCCTGCAGGTCCATGCGCGCCACCGGATCGGGCATATAGCCCTGTACCTGTTCGGGCACGCCGGTCTGCATGGTGAAGTGCTCGTAGGGACCGATGAGCAGCGTGTGATCGGCATCCGGGCGCTGCTTCAGATGCTCGCGGAAATAGTGCAGGGCGCCAATCTGCGCGCCGTCGAAATAGCCGGTTGTCGCCAGCACCGGGATGCCGATGTCAGCGAACTCGCGCCCTTGGGGAATCAAGGCCTGCCAGTAAGCGTCGTAGGTGGGATGCTGCAACCAGTGCTCGAACAACGGGTTTGCGGCGCCGTCGAGTGTCGGCAGGTTGCGATAGGCCTGCCCGCTGCGGTACCAGCGACTGTTCAAGGCGTTCCATCGTCCGCTGTCGCCATAGGTTGCGTCGTCGAGCGAGGTGTTGTTCGTTGTGTAGAACGGCCAGGGATAGATGAAGTTCAGGAAGATTCCGCCTTCCATCGGCACGTCGATGCCCGGCGCAGTGGTTGCGGAGGTGGCGATGGCCTTGAGCGCTGGTGCGCCTCGCTTGAGTGCTGCCCATTGGGTAAAACCGCTGTAGCTGCCGCCGTACATGCCGACCTTGCCGTTGCTCCATGGTTGGGCAGCGGCCCAGGCAATCACTGCTGCGGCATCGCTGCCATCGTGCTCATACGGACGGATCGGATCAGGGCTGCGGCCCTTGCCGCGACTGTAGGCAACCACGCTGGCATAGCCGTGTGCAGCCATCGTCTTGGCATCGGACCAGGCCCAGTCGTCGTTTGCATAGATGGTGAAGGTCAGCAGCACCGGTAGTCTGCGGGCCTTGGCTGGATGCACGGAGATGGCGGAGATGCGTGCGCCATCGGGCGTGGTGATGCTGATGTTGCGGTCGATGCTGTAACGCCGCGCGTCGTCTTCACTGATCGCCTGCGGCACCAGCGGCAGAAAGTCCGCGTATGCGGCATGCACCTGCCATGCACGCAGCAGGGCGGTGGCTTGCTCGTCGTTCAGTGCCGTGACACTGCCGGTGGCGTCGATCAGCCTGTCCCGCTGTTCGCGCAGGCGTTGCAGGTTGCTGTCGAAAGCGAATTCGGCCTTCAGGGCGGTCGGGTCATCGAGCTGCTGGAAGTGGTCTGCAAAACTGCGTTTCCATGCGTCTGCGAAACTGATCCGTTGCGTTTGCTGCAGCTGTCTGGCGCTCGCGTAGATCTCGTACTGGAGATACAACGGTGGCTGCTTGGGTGGATCGCCGCGCAATGCGCGCAGCTTGTGAATGCTTTCGATCGCCTGTGGGTACTGGCCTGCGACTATCTGCAGTCGGAAACGGGTATCCAGCAGCTGCGGTCCGTCGCCGTGGGGCAGGCGGTTCAAGGTGAGTCTTGCAAGCCCGGGCATGGCGGCATCTACATCGGCGGGCTGAGGCCGCGCCGACGCGGGGGGCGACATGGCAAGGGCCGAGGCACTTCCCGCGCCGAGCAACAGTAATAGGGCAAGCAAGCCACGCATGGCAAGACCA
>QFOV01000269.1 GCA_003248565.1 Stenotrophomonas sp. | reverse complement strand
CATGGTGCCCAGCTGCCAGGTACGGCCGATGGCGTCCTTCAGGTGGTACTCGATCTTCGGGCCGTAGAAGGCGCCCTCGCCCGGCAGCTCCTGCCATTCGACGCCACAGCTGGACAGCGCGGTGCGCAGCGCGCCCTCGGCCTTGTCCCAGGTCTCGTCATCGCCCAGGCGCGATTCCGGACGCAGCGCGATCTTGATCTGGATTTCCTCGAAACCGAACGCCTTGTACACCGCCAGCGCCTGCTGGTGGAAAGCCGTCACTTCGGCTTCGACCTGGCTCTCGGTGCAGAAGATGTGGCCATCGTCCTGGGTGAAACCACGCACGCGCAGGATGCCGTGCAGCGCGCCGGACGGCTCGTTGCGATGGCAGGCGCCGAACTCGCCGTAGCGGATCGGCAGGTCGCGATAGCTGTGCAGCCCCTGGTTGAACAGCTGCACGTGGCCCGGGCAGTTCATCGGCTTCAGCGCATAGGTGCGCTTCTCCGACTCGGTGAAGAACATGTTGTCCTGGTAGTTATCCCAGTGACCGGACTTCTTCCACAGGCTCACGTCGAGGATCTGCGGGCAACGCACTTCGCCGTAACCACTCTGGCGGTAGACATTGCGCATGTACTGCTCGACGACCTGCCAGATCGACCAGCCCTTCGGATGCCAGAACACCAGGCCCGGCGCCTCTTCCTGCAGATGGAACAGGTCCTGCTGCTTGCCGATGCGGCGGTGGTCGCGCATTTCAGCTTCTTCGATGCGCTTGATATAGGCCTCGAGCTGCTTCTTGTCGGCCCAGGCGGTGCCGTAGATACGCTGCAGCTGCTCGTTCTTGGCATCGCCACGCCAGTACGCACCGGAGATGCGCATCAGTTTGAAGGACTTCAGGAAACGCGTGTTCGGCACGTGCGGGCCGCGGCACATGTCCACGTACTCCTGGTGGTAGTACATGCCCATCGCGGTGATGTCGTCGGACATGTCTTCGATCAGGCGCAGCTTGTAGTCCTCGCCACGCGCCTTGAAGATTTCGACCACTTCCGCGCGCGGCGTGACCTTCTTGATCACGTCATAGTCCTGCGCGATCAGCTCGCCCATGCGCTTCTCGATCGCCGCCATGTCTTCCGGCGTGAACGGGCGCTCGTTGTAGATGTCGTAGTAGAAGCCTTCGGCAATGACCGGACCGATCACCATCTTGGCTTCCGGGTACAACTGCTTCACGGCATGACCGACCAGGTGGGCGCAGGAGTGGCGGATGATTTCCACACCCTCCTCGTCCTTGGCGGTGATGATGCGCAGCGAAGCGTCGTGATCGATCACGTCGCTGGCATCGACCTGCACGCCGTCCACGGCGCCGGCAATGGTGGCCTTGGCCAGGCCCGCACCAATGGACTGGGCAACGTCCATGACGCTGACCGGGTTTTCGAACTGACGGACGCTGCCGTCTGGGAGAGTGATGTTGATCATGGGATTCACCAAAGGTCACGACCCGCCGAGCGGGTTGGAAACAACGCCAACAGGCGCTGCCTCAAGGGAGTTTCATGGGGTTTCGGGCAATAAAAAAGCGCCACGACGGCGCCTGCATCAGGGCGGTGGCGGGAGATCAGCAGTGGGCGATGGTAGTGCTCATGTCACACGCTCGGCCGGCGCTTGGCGCGGGCCACCTCGGTTACCAAAGGGGTTGTTGAGGGAGATAGTAAACCAATCGGGGCAAACCTGCCCAACGCCCCACCCACGGGAACGGGATCTGACCATGCCAGCGAACCGGGCACAACGCAGCGCGCGACGCCGAGCCATCAGCGGGAGCGAGCACTGACGCCGCCGACTCCATCCACTTCGGGAAGCGCCCCCTCAACTCAGCGCCCTTGGCAATGACTATCATTCGCTCGATCGAGGCACCCCGGCGCCCCTCCCCTATTCGCCCCCTCGCCCCGGCTGACAGACCACTTCAACCGACTTTGAGCGCAAGCGCGGTAATACGCAGCGACCCAGCAACCGCGAAAGCTATCGCTGCGCCAATCTGCATACTGGAACCCGGCCGTGCTTTTCAAGAATCCGACCAAGAGCTGCCACCTGGAAACGGCCTCACCCGCGGGCTTTACCGAGCCAAAATGGGTTTTCCAGAGGAAAACCCTGCGTCAAAATTTGATACTGCCTCTCGACACATAGAACCTGAGATGCATACCCTTCGATTTTAACGGTACGTTATTTTCAGCGCCGGAACTCCGTGACACTCTTCTCCATCTTCATGTTTGAGTAATAGATGGGATAGTGGGATTGAATGTAGCGGACCATGTCTGCTTCGTCATCCTTGACGATAATCCTGGCCATATCCTGATCGGCAATGACTTCGATATGGCCGACATAAGTGATCTTTCCTGCCTCAACCGTGAATCGATTGGATGAGTGGAAGCTAGCCTCTCTCGTATACGCGAATACTTTGCTCCACATGTAGTCACCAGGCTCCACGGACATCAACCAGTATTTTTCACCCGGTTTGATCACCACGGCCTCATCTGGACCAAGAAAGTACTCCCGCGTCATAGATTCGCGGGTCTCCTGAGCCAGGAATTTTTTGTATTGCAGCTGAGCGTGGGAGAGGTTGGTAGTGACCTTGAAAGCAACCAATCCTGCCGAAGATTTCACTCTTGCTCCATCTGTAATGCTACCTCTCGATGCGCAGGATGTGAGGAATGCAAATGCAATAAAAAAGGAAATCAATCGGATGATCTGGACGGCGCGCATGCATTTCCTTTGCACAGAGGTTGATGAATTGTTGAGCTGATTGGCGGCATTTAAGCATGGATAGCACGAGGCTTCAGCAGACGCCCGTAGGCGCCTCGAGCGCTCCAAGCAAAACGGATCGTCAAGACAAGGAAGACAAACTTTCCCGCAGGATAACTTCGTCATTTTCACCCATCCTGCTCCGAACCTTTGAAGGGCATCGAAATGTTACTTACTTGGGCGATCCGCAACCCTGAGCCCCCCCCCTCTTCGCCGGGACATCCCCAGGACACGATTCGACCAACACACCTCAGCAGGAGGATCAGTCATCTGATGACCCCGGACATTGGCGTTGTCAGGGCTACGGGTTACACCTAAAGCAGATCACCGCCGTGCCTGCCAAACCCTTCAGTAAAAGCCACACGCCGCCGATGAACGACCACGGCGACATCAAGGCCACACCACCGGCCGATCCACGGGGAGGGCGAATTTGCTGAATCAAAGAGACTTGGCGAGACTACCACTCTGGCTCTGATATGCACCAAGAATCCAGCAAAAGAGATTGAGGATTGCAGTCTGGCAACCGGATGCCTGGCGGAGGGGAAAAATCAACACTTCACAAGCGCCGATTTTTAACAATTCCCGTATGTTCCACGAAGCAAGGCTCCAAGCCTCTGCTTTCGTGGTGGGCGGTACAGGGTTCGAACCTGTGACCCCTACCATGTCAAGGTAGTGCTCTACCGCTGAGCTAACCGCCCGTTTTGAAGCTTTTCTCCGCTGCGAAGGCTGAACAAACCGAGTCGCAACGCATACCATCACCAGCAAACAAAAAACCCGGCCGGCGCCGGGCTTTCGTGGCCACTTCGCGAGGAAGTGGTGGGCGGTACAGGGTTCGAACCTGTGACCCCTACCATGTCAAGGTAGTGCTCTACCGCTGAGCTAACCGCCCTTCTCAACAACAATTAAGCGTTGCGAGGGCGCGTATCTTAACCCTGCTCTTCACGAAGAACAACCGTTTTCTGGAAATATTTCACACCGGGCCGCCTCAGCCCAGATTGGCCTCCTTCAGGCGATGGATCTGGTCGCGGATACGCGCGGCATCCTCGAACTCCAGGTCGCGGGCGTGCTGGTACATGGTCTGCTCCAGCTCTTTGAGGCGTGCAGCCAGCTTGGCCGGCTCCAGCGGCAGGTAATCCGCCTCGGGCTCAGCCACGCGCCGGCCCTTGCCCTTCGCACTGGACTTGGGCGAGCTTTCCTCATGCGCCCCTTCCAGGATGTCGACGATGGGCCGCATCACCGACTGCGGCACGATGCCGTGCGCCTCGTTGTACTCCACCTGCTTCTGCCGACGACGGTCGGTCTCGTCGATCGCCGCCTGCATCGAGCGGGTGATCTTGTCGGCATACAGGATGGCCTTGCCGCGCACATTGCGCGCCGCGCGGCCGATGGTCTGGATCAGCGAGCCGGTTGAACGCAGGAAGCCTTCCTTGTCGGCATCGAGGATCGCGACCAGCGACACCTCAGGCATGTCCAGGCCTTCGCGCAGCAGGTTGATGCCGACCAGCACGTCGAATTTGCCCAGGCGCAGATCGCGGATGATTTCCACGCGTTCGACCGTATCCACGTCCGAGTGCAGGTAGCGTACGCGGATGCCGTGTTCACCCAGGTACTCGGTGAGGTTCTCGGCCATGCGCTTGGTCAGCGTGGTAACCAGCACGCGGTCGCCCATCTTGATGCGCTCAGTCGCCTGCGACATCAGATCATCGACCTGGGTACCAACCGGGCGGATCTCCACCTGCGGATCGATCAG
>QFOV01000268.1 GCA_003248565.1 Stenotrophomonas sp. | reverse complement strand
GAGCAAGGCGACGAAAGCCATTGAAGCGCTACGTCAATGCCGTGTAACAAGCCCGGCGTGTACTGCCAGCCAATCCGATGAAACAGAATTCTCATTGATCGGAATCAATGCTACCTGCGCAACACCGCGACTTTTTGTCGATGTGGGCTGCGCGCGGGCCAATAGACAATCAGCCAGCACCGTTCGAAGACTGAAGCAGTAGTTCAGTTTGGCGGAAAAAAATGGGCGTTTCCCGGGCAAAAAAAAGCTTGGTTTCAGATTTGAGACTTGTCTGATGTAAGCGCGGCTGCAGGCCGCTGATCATCCGCGCACTTTCTTTGAGTGGCGCCGGCATGAATCGTATCTTCCGCATTATCCGCAATCCCCAAACCGGCCAGTGCACGGTTGCATCCGAACTGGCGCCGCGGCGTGGGCGTCGCACAGGAAGGATCTCAGCGATTGCCGCTGGGATCGCGACCTGTATCGCCAGCCAGGCAATGGCAATCACCTTGAACGGGGACCATCACATCTCTGGTGTCTCGCCGTCTTATCCCTGGCAGCAGGGTGACACCGTCGAAGTCGGCAAAAATGGTGTTGGCAATCTGTGGATCTCTGATGGGATCGAAATGCCGTCTGCATGGCCGTTATTGATCGGCGTAACGACCCCGGATGCTGCAGAAGCCGGTGAGGGTAACGTCGTTGTCAGCGGACGGGGTACGTCGCTGAGTATCAATGGCTGGATGGCGATCGGTGAGGGCGGAAAGGGTTCGCTGCACATCGAAGAAGGTGGCAGTGTCTGGAATCGCGGTGTCGGCTACATTGGATCTGCAGGTGGTAGCGGCAGTCTCGCTGTTCGTGGCGAGGATTCGACGCTTCGTAATAGTGACTACCTTACGGTTGGCGTCGATTCACGCGCTACGCTCGATATATCCAATGGTGGCCGCGTCATCACCGACGATTGGGTACTTATTGGGTATGGCCAAGGATCGGAAGGTGTTGTCAACATCGACAATGGTGGTCATTGGTTAAGTCATGGCAACCTCATTGTTGGAAATCGGGGCAAGGGTAAGCTGAGGATCACCAATGGTGGCTCTATGCTGACCAATGGACAGGTTACTGTCGGCGGCATTGTGGGTGAGCCGTATCCTGACTCGGAGGGAGAGATTTTTGTTTCGGGAGCTGGATCTGCTTTCCGTACGGATGGTCCCACTGGCATCAATGTCGGCGGCCAGGGACCCGGTCGTGTGACCGTTACCGACGGCGGGGTCATTGATAGTCGAGGAGGCCTCAGCTTGGGATATCTCGGCGGCCACGCAGAGGTGACCAATGGTGGTCATCTATCCGGGGGATGGATGCAAGTCGGTGTGGTGGGTGAAGGATCACTCACTATTGCCGATGGTGGCAGCGTCCAGTCGGACTCTTTCGAGATAGCTAAGGGCGATTTTGCCGGGCAGGCCAAGGGGGAGGTGGAGGTATCGAACGCACTTCTCTCCACCCGTCACATAACGGTTGGTGAGTCAGGGGAAGGAAGACTTGATATCCGCGCCGGCGGCACCGTTGTTTCCGAGTCTGCTGAACTAGGCATTTACGACTATGGGGATGGTCTTGTTGCTGTCTCTGGCCAGGGGGCGAGTTGGAACAACTCCACCTCCATGATCATTGGACACTGGGGCCAAGGCCGCCTGGAAATCACCGATGGCGGCAGTGTGTCGGTAGGTACGTCTATCATTCTTGGGTATGTCAGCGCTGGTAGTGCTCATGTTTCCAGTGGTGGGAAACTGGCCATAGCCGGTGGACTAGGTATAGGCATGCTCGGGTCGGGCTCCTTGACTGTTGGTGCCGACGGAAATGTTTTCAGCGCATATTCCGTGATAGGCGACTACGAGCAGGGAAGAGGCACTGCAACCGTGTCCGGGCGTGGCGCCCAATGGACGAATGCAGGCGTTATGCTTGTTGGACACGAGAGTGAGGGGGCCTTGAGCGTTGCTGATGGTGGCAGCGTTTCAGTGGGTGGAGACATGCTGTTGGGCTACGCCGGTAAGGGCAATGTCGACGTCCTCAGTGGCGGCACGCTGCGCGTTGACGGCGAGTTGACTGTGGCTGCGTATGGCTTGGGTAATCTGGGGATCACAGGCACCGGCGGCGTTCAAAGCACTACGGCTTCGATAGGCCAGTTCCATGGTAGCCATGGCAGCGCAATGCTGACCGGTGCAGATGCACGTTGGAGCAACGCGGACAGCCTGTTCGTCGGCGATGGTGGTACCGGTGAACTGGAACTTCATGGTGGTGCAAGCGTCTCGGCGGAGCGGGAGGCTGTTGTGGGACGATTCGGCACCGGCTACAGCTTTCTGTATGACGGCAGCAGCATGATCGCAGGCGAAAAGCTGACGGTGGGCTTGTATGGTCATGGCCGCATCTATCTGTTCGGTGGTAGTGCGCTCAGCAGCGAATCCACCAGTCTGGGAGCGTATGAAGGTGGCTCCGGCCTGGTCGGTGTTGTTGGTGAAGGTTCGGATTGGAGCAATGCGGGAAACCTGATCGTTGGCGAGCGCGGCAGCGGCGAGCTGTACGTCATGGATGGCGGTGGCCTGAGTTCTGACGGATTGACCATAGGTCAGCTTGGCACTGGTTTGTTGGACGTCGACAAGGGCAGTGTTGAAACTGGATCGGCCACCTTGGGCAAGGCGGGTTCCGGCGTTGGCACTGCCATTGTCTCTGGTACGGGTGGGAAGTGGAGCAACGCTGGCAACCTGACCGTGGGCGAAGCTGGTAGCGGTACTTTGACTGTCCGTATGGGCGCGAACGTCAGCAGTGAAAATGTACTGTTGGGGCAGCTCGCTGATGGCAACGGCACCGTCAAAGTCTTTAGGGCTGCGCGTTTGAATGCGGGCAGCAACCTTGGTATTGGCGGCCGCGGCAAGGGTGCGCTCAACATTGGTGCTGGCGGCACGGTCAGCAACGGCGATGCATGGATGGGCATGTTCGCGGGTTCTGAAGGCAACGCGACGGTGTCCGGTGCAGATGCGCGCTGGGAAAGTGCTGGAAAACTCGTTGTCGGTGAAGCTGGCCTGGGCCAGTTGCAGGTTGCTGACGCAGGCGGTGTGTCGGCTGGCGGTCAGATCATTCTCGGTAATGCGGCCTCGGGTGTGGGCCGTGTTGATGTATCCAATGCTGGTGAGCTGCACACCGATGGCGAGCTGACGGTCGGCGCGCAGGGCATGGGCGAATTGAGCATCGCCGAGGACGGTAGCGTCCACAGTGCTTTCGGCACGGTGGGGAAGCTCGTTGGTGGCCAAGGCAGCGTGACGCTTGCCGGCGCGGATGCACAGTGGACCAATGCCGGCAACCTGACCGTGGGCGAAGCCGGCCAGGGCCAGGTGGACATCGGCCCTAGCGGCACCATCAACAGTGGCAATGTGTTGTTGGGGCAATTCGCCTCTGGCGATGGTGTAGTGACTGTTGCTGGAGCGGATGCGCGCCTCAATGCAGGCAGCAACCTTGGTGTTGGTGGCCGCGGCAAGGGCGCACTCAACGTTGGTGCGGGCGGCACCGTCAGCAGTGGTGATGCGTGGATAGGCATGTTTGCCGGCAGCGAAGGCAGTGCGACGGTGTCGGGCGCAGATGCACGCTGGGATACCGCCGGCAGCCTCTCCATCGGTGAAGCTGGCAAGGGCACGCTCGACGTCGCAGCCGGTGGTGCGGTCAGCAGTGGCAGCGCAACGCTGGGTCACCTCGCCGGTAGCGAAGGCATCGTGAACGTAACCGGTGAAGATGCAACCTGGAGCAATGCGGGACGTTTGAACGTGGGTGCTGCGGGTGATGGTGTGTTGACCATTGCCGAGGGTGGCGAGGTTGTCGCTGACAACCTGTTTCTGGCCGCAGCGGAGGGTTCCAGTGGCAGCTTGAACATCGGCAACGGTGGCATGGCTGGTTTGCTGGACGCCATCGTGGTCGAAGGCGGCGATGGCGTGGCCGTGGTCAATTTCAATCACACCGATGTGACCGCGTTCGCGCCGAAGCTCACTGGTTCGCTGGCGCTCAACTCGCTGGCCGATGGCGTGACCACGCTGCTGGCGCAGAACGACTATCGTGGCGCCACCTCGGTGCTGGCTGGCACGTTGCGGGCTGGTTCGGCCGGTGCGCTCAGCGCGGCCTCGCACCATCTGGTAGCTGACGGTGCGCAGTTGCAGCTGGGCGGCTACAACCAGAGTATCGCAAGCCTGGATAACGCCGGTACGGTCGCGTTTGGCGGAGCCGACGCAGTGCCGGGTACGGTCTTGACCGTGCATGGCGATTACGTCGGCAATGGCGGCGTGTTGCAGATGAACACCGTGCTGGGCGGCGACGATTCGCTGACCGACCGGATGGTGGTCGAAGGTGATACCAGCGGTCACAGCTGGCTGCAGGTGAACAATGTCGGTGGCGCCGGTGGCGTGACCCAGAACGGCATTCAGTTGATCGCGGTGAATGGCGCATCGCAGGGCGTGTTCGAGATGCAGGGCCGTGCGGTGGCCGGGTTGTACGAATACTGGTTGTACCAGGGCGGTCGCGATACGCCGGATGATGGCGGTTGGTATCTGCGCTCGGAGTTGCCGCCGGT
>QFOV01000267.1 GCA_003248565.1 Stenotrophomonas sp. | reverse complement strand
GCGCGGGGCATGCTGTTCAGCGCAGATGCTCGGTAATCCGAATGCGCACCTCGTGCGCTTGCGGGGTGTCCCGCTATGACAGGGAGGGGAGCATGCCTGGCTTGGAGTTGCCAGCGAAGCTGGCAGTGCATACTCCGGCCGCGTAGTGGGTGCTTGTGATTGGTGGTGCTGATATGCCTTGAAGCTTCAAATCGAGCCGAAGATATTATGTTTTCCCGCTGATCCAGGCTGTAGGTATTCCCCAGACTGTGGGCGGCGAAAAGTGATGAAGCCGCGGGGAATTTGCGCTGATCGCATTCGGATTTGCCGCTGGAATGCTTTTGAATGCCAGTGTTGATCGTGTGGATACGACCAGGTATTCATGTTCCGGGGCGCGGGAATTGAGAAGCAGACTTGATCGCAGTGCGGCTCGGGGTGCAGATGAATAGGCGCGACAGGGTGTCGGTCCTGGCGTGGAGAGAAGGCTCGGAAGCAAGCTCATCCGCTATGTTGTGGTCGAGTGGGGCGTTGCGCGCTAGCTGTGCGGTTTCCAGCTGCCGTGTGCCTGCTCGGATGGGGTTGGGCCGGATTGTGATCTCGGTCGGCGGAAGTGCGCTTGCGCTTCTGTGCGCCATCGGATGTTGGACACCGTTGAGATGTGTCACTGCGCTGTAATCGTTATCCTTCGCTACCGCGTACACACGGTTTTCACTTCAGCCACGCCTGCTGTACTGCATGATGTTGCTGCGTGATCGGTGGAGGCAATGCATCAGGGGGAAGTGCAATGCTTTGGGACGAGGCTGTTGAACCGTCACCAAGGAGGGGGAGATTGACGGATTTGTATGTGCAGTTGCAGGCAGTGTTGGACGCGTTGCCGCAGATGGCTGCGATGGTTCACGATGGCGTGCCCGTGCAGGCCAATCTGCGTTGGCGTGAGTTCTTCGGCAATGATGCGGCGCTGGGAAGTTCACGTGATTGGCTTGAGCGTGTGCATGCCGATGAGCGTGCGCTGGCGATAGCAGGCTGGCGCGAGTTCCTGCTGCATGGGCATGCGCCCGCATTTGAATGTCGTCTGCAGGATGAGGCCGGCATCGAACACTGGTTTGAGGTGCGCCTGGGGAGCCCCGCAGCGGAGGTTCCGTTGCAGGCGGTAACAATGACGGATATCAGTGCCAGGCGTCGCCTGCGTCATTCTCTGGAGCAGAGCCTGGATCTGCAGGACCGGATGCTGGATGCCAGCATGGACTGCATCCAGGTGATAAACAGCGACGGCACGGTGCGGCACATGAATCGCTCCGGCTGCGTGGCGTTCGGGCTGCCGCAGGACGAGCGCACGTTCGGAATGCAGTGGGCCGATCTTTTGCCTGCGGCTTTTCGCAACAAGGGACGGCGAGCGTTGGCGCAGGCCGCGGGTGGGCGGGCGGCGCGCTTTGCAGGCCAGACCGGCAGCGAAGGCGCGCTTACGCAGTTCTGGGACAACGTCCTCACCCCGATGTTTGACGGGCAGGGACAGGTGAGCGGCATCCTGTGTGTCTCGCGTGATGTCAGCCGGCAGCAGCACGCCGAGCGGCGGCTGCGGATCGCCTGCGAAATCGATGAGTTGACCGGTTTGCCAAATCGGCGCTCGTTCAATCGCAGGCTGCGGTTGAGCTTGCAGCGCCAGCGTGAGTGCAATGGAACCCTTGGGTTGATGATCATCGACCTGGATCACTTCAAGCACGTAAACGACACGTTGGGGCATTCGGCTGGCGATCACCTGCTGCGGGTGCTGGCCAGGCGGGTTGCGGCGCACGTTTCCGACACGACCCTGGTCACGCGCCTGGGGGGCGATGAGTTCGCGGTGGTACTGGAGCACATTGCCGGTGAGGCCGAGTTGCTGCAGGTTGCCGAAGGCATCAGTTTGCTGGCCGAAAGCTCGGTGACCTTTGCCGGGCAGGTGATCAATACCGGGATGAGTATCGGCTGTGCCATGTATCCACGCGATGCCTGTGATCCGGCGGAGCTGTTGAAAGCAGCCGACACCGCGTTGAATGATCTGAAGGCCAACGGGCGCGGTGGCGTGCGTTTGTACAGTCGGCGGTTGATGGCCATCGCCGAGGAGGCAGCGAATCAACGATTGATGGCGCGCCAACTGGTGCGCGACGGTGGCGTGGTGCCGCATTACCAGCCGAAGGTGAACCTGCAGGATGGTCGCGTCGTAGGTTACGAGGCATTGCTGCGTTGGCCTTGCGTCGAAGACAAGGGCATCGGCGAAGACTGCCAGCTTGATGAGGCGTTTCGCGATTATGAGCTCGCTTCCCGTCTGGCCGAGGCCATGCATCTGCAGGTACTGGCGGATATCCGTGCGTGGCAGGCGCAGGGCCTGCAGGTGTTGCCGATCGCAATCAATGCCGCGCCGGTGGAGTTCCTCCGTGACGACTTTGCCGAGATCCTGCTGGAGAAGCTGCAGCGGTTTGCCGTCGACCCGGTGTTGATCGAGCTGGAGATCACCGAGCAGGTACTGACCGATCGTGGCTCTGCTTTCGTCGCCCGTGCACTGGGTCTGTTGAAGGATGCCGGCATGCGGATCGCACTGGACGATTTTGGTACCGGGCATTCTTCATTGGCGCACCTGCGCGACTACCCGATTGATGTGCTCAAGATTGATCGCAGCTTCGTCGCCCGCATGGTGGCCGAGCCATCGATCCGCGCGATAGTCGAAGCGGTCGGCAAGCTTGGGCCGAGCTTGCGCCTTGATCTGGTTGCCGAGGGGGTGGAGAACGCCAGCCAGCGGCAGATCCTGATCGAGGCCGGTTACCGGATTGGCCAGGGTTTCCTGTATGACCGTGCGGTCGACGCCGCGCAGGTGGCGCAGCGCCTGCAGGGGGCACCGAAGCTGTCGACGGCGTAAGTATCAATCGGCCTGGCCGTGCTGCGCCTCCACCAGCCGTAGCCAGGCCTGCGCGGCGGCGGACAGATAGCCGCCGCGACGCCAGGCCAGCACCATTTTCCAGTCCAGCTCCGGCTCATCCAGCGGCACGATGACGACGTCCGCACGCGGGCGGGCGTTGGCGATCATGCGTGGCAGCAGGGCCACGCCCAGACCTGCCGCGACCAGCGCGACGATGAAGTCCGGTTGGCCGCTGCGGGTGACTTCGCGCGGGCTGAAGCCGCGCGCCTGGCAGGCCTGGATGATGTGGCGGTTCAGCAGGAAGCCCTTCTCGAACAGCACAAAAGGCACCTCTGCCAGATCCTGCAGTTGCAGGCTGGCCGAGCCCGCCAATGGGTGCTGGCGCGGCAGCAGCGCGACCAGCGGTTCGGTGCGGACCGGTTGCCAGTCGAGGTCGTCGGCGACCGGCAGCAGGCTGGCGGCCAGCTCGATCTCGCCGGCGCGCAGGCTTTCCTCAAGTGCCTCGCTGCCACGTTCGAGCACGCGCAACTCGATCTGCGGATGGAGCTGGCGGAAGCGTGCAAACACCGGCGCGAACAGAATGTCGCTGCCGAGCGAAGCCAGGCCCAGGTGTAGCTCGCCTCGCTGCAGATCGCGCAGTTCTTCCAGTTCGCGCAACATGTCTTCGCGCTCACCGAGCAGGGCCAGGGCGCGGCGGTAGACGATCTGCCCGGCCGGGGTAAGCCGTACCCCGTTGCGGGAGCGCTGCAGCAGCACTTCACCCAGCTCATCCTCCAACTGGCGGATGGCCTTGCTGATGGTTGGCTGGGTCGCGAATACCGCTTCGGCGGCCGCTGAAAAACCGTCATGGCGGACCACTTCCACCAACATGCGTAGCTGCCTGATATCCATTCTTAAATGGAATCCCGTGGATGCAATCAATTCATTTTATTTATAGATAAGCCCGGCGTACATAGGAGGAATGGAAACCTTGATGTCGTCATTGCGTCGCGGCCAACTGGGCCTGCGGCGCGGCTTGCGCCGTAGCGCCGGCTTGCAGATCGGCGTGCTGGTGGTGATCTGGCTGCTGGCGCAGGCGCTGATGCAGCGCCTGGGCGTGCCGGTACCCGCCGGCATCGTTGGCTTGTTGGTGCTGCTGCTGGCCTTCGCGATGCGCTGGTTGTCGCCGCGCTCGTTCGCGCGTGGTGCGCAGTGGCTGCTGGCGGAAATGCTGTTGTTCTTCGTGCCAGCGGCAATGATCCTGCTCGATAACCGGCAGATGTTCGGTTTGCTTGGACTGAAACTCTTGCTGGTGGTGGTCGGCGGCACCTTGCTGGTGATGGCAAGCACGGCGGTGACCGTCGAACTGTTGCTGCGGTGGAGCCTGCGCCATGAAGCTTGACGCGCTGATCCAACAACCGGGGCAATTGCTGTGGCCGGTGTTCTGGGCCGTGCTGACGGTGGCGGTCTACCTGCTGGCCAAACAGTTGTATCTGCGCAGCGGCAAGGCCTGGGCGTCACCGTTGATCACTGCGCCATTGGTCCTGCTGGGTCTTGCGTTGGTGTTGCACGCCAACTACCACGACTACCTGCGTGGCACGCATTGGCTGGTGGCAATGCTGGGGCCGGCGACGGTTGCGTTCGCGGTGCCCATCCATCAGCAGCGGGCGTTGATTGCGCGGCATTGGAAGGTGCTGGGTGCAGGTGTGTTGGTCGGTAGCGGGGTGGCGATC
>QFOV01000266.1 GCA_003248565.1 Stenotrophomonas sp. | reverse complement strand
TTCAGCCTGCGCAGTTCGCGCACAGGCCGTGTACTTCCAGCGTCTGTGCCTGCGGCTTGAAGCCCAGCTCCTTGGCGCGGGCTTCGAGCTGGCGGACGATGTCGCGGTCTTCAAGCTCCACTGCGCTATGGCAGCGGTCGCAGATCAGGAACGGCACGGAATGCTGGTTGCTGCTCGGGTGATGGCAGGCGACGAAGGAGTTGACCGACGACAGCTTGTGCACGAAACCGTTGGCCATCAGGAAGTCCAGCGCGCGATAGACCGTGGGTGGGGCATCGGCGCCCACACCCTTGCCTTCACGCACCCACTCCAGCAGTTCATAAGCCTTGACCGGCTTGCCGGCCTCGGCGATCAGCCGCAGCACGTTGGCGCGGATCGGGGTCAACCGCAATCCGCGCTCGCGGCACACCCGTTCGACCACCGCGACAAAACCGGCCGCGTCTTCGACGTGGTGGTGCGGGGCGGTGCAGGAGTGTGCGTCGGTCATGTCTACCTCGGGGTCAGGCCGTTGGGATCTTGATGAGTGCGGCGTCGATGCGTTTCAAGGCCTCGTCGCGCCCAGCCAGATACACGGTATGGGAAATGTCAGGGCTCACCTGGGTGCCGGTGATGGCTACGCGCAGCGGCTGGGCAACCTTGCCCATGCCGATTTCCAGCTGGGCGGCCACATCATGCAACGCGACCGACACGCCTTCGGCGGTCCATTCAGCTGCTGCCAGCAGCTCGCGGGCCTTGGCCAGCGGCACCTCGGCGCCGGCCTTGAAGTGCTTGGCCACGGCTGCTTCGTCGTATTCGTTCAGCGGGGTGTACCAGACCACGGCCTTCTCGGCCATTTCCTTCAGGGTCTGCACGCGTTCACGCAGGGCGATGACCACATCGACCGGGGCCGGGCCCTTGCTGATGTCCAGACCGAGCTTTTCCAGCTGGTAGACCAGGTGCGGAACGATGGACTCCGGCGTCTCCGTCTTCAGGAAGTGCTGGTTGACCCAGCCCAGCTTGGCCATGTCCAGGCGCGCGGCCTTGGAATTGCAGTTGGTGACGTCGAACAGGTCAATCAGTTCCTGGCGGGTGAAGATCTCCTGGTCACCGTGCGACCAGCCCAGACGGGCCAGGTAGCTCAACAGCGCCTCGGGCAGGTAGCCGGCGTCCTTGTACTGCATCACGTCGGCCGCGCCGGTGCGCTTGGACAGCTTGGCGCCCTGCTCGTCCAGGATCATCGGCATATGGCCGAACTTCGGCACCGGCGCGCCGATGGCCTCGTACAGGTTGATCTGGCGCGGGGTGTTGTTGATGTGGTCATCACCGCGGATGACCTCGTTGATGTTCATGTCCCAATCGTCGACCACCACCGCGAAGTTGTAGGTCGGGTAGCCGTCCGGGCGGAAGATGACCATGTCATCCAGCTCGCTGTTGGCGATTTCGATATTGCCCTTGATCAGGTCATCGAACAGCACCGTGCCTTCAAGCGGGTTCTTGAAGCGGATGACGCGGTTCGGGTCGTCCTTGTACGGCAGGTTGAGCTCGCGGGCGGCACCGTTGTAGCGCGGCTTCTCCTGCTTGGCCATGGCGGCTTCACGCATGGCGTCCAGCTCTTCCTTGGTCTCGTAGGCGTAATACGCCTTGCCCGAGGCGATCAGCTGCTCGGCCACTTCCTGGTAGCGGGCAACGCGCGCGGTCTGGTAGATCGGGCCTTCGTCATAGCCCAGGCCCAGCCAGTCCATCGCCTCGAGGATGGCATCGATGGCGGCCTGGGTGGAGCGCTCGCGGTCGGTATCTTCAATGCGCAGCACGAACTCACCGCCACGGTGACGCGCCTCCAGCCAGCAATACAGCGCGGTGCGGGCGCCACCAATATGCAGGTAGCCGGTGGGACTGGGGGCAAAGCGGGTACGGACGGTCATGACGGGCGCAGAAGTGGGAATCGGGGCATTTTACCTTTTCCCCCCTGCCGGTGCTTCGAACCCGCTCCAGCCCTTCACCCGCCAAAGCAGCGCCCCTGCTTTAGCCCCTCTCCCGCCTGCGGGAGAGGGGTTGGGGTGAGGGCAGCTCTGGCTTCGGCTTCTGCCGTTGCTCCAGCCTTTGATCTACCGGGCCCCTTCCGCAGCGACGGAGCTGGCAGACAAGACCCCGCACGGGGCGACGCACATGGATGTGCGTCGTTTTTCGACGAGACAGGGATGTCTCGTCGAAAAATCCTGCCAGCGGAGTGGACCCACGCCGCGTAGCGGTGTGGGCGCGGAGGCAGGGTGTGCTTTCTTTGCGCCAGGTTTCTTTGCACAAGCAAAGAAAGGTGGCTCGCTCCCCGCAGGGGAGTGAAAGCTCTTGCTCTTGCTCTTGCTGTTGCTTAGAGCAACAACCGAAGCCAAAGCCAAAGCCCCCCCATCCGCCCTTCGGGCACCTTCCCCCGCAGGCGGGAGAAGGGACGCACCAAGCATTTGCCTGTTCCGCCCAAAAGCAGACGGGCCGCTATGCGGCCCTTCCAAAATCAGCAATGCGAGCCAACCGCCAGACTCACTTCTCCAACAACGGCTTGCGCGGGAAGCGCTCCTCGCGCATAGCAGCGTTATAGACAAACGACGCCACAATCGCAGCCGCCTGCTTCAAATCCTCAGCCTCAGCGTGATCCCAGGTATCCAGATGGCTGTGATGCACATTGCTGAAGTAATCCAGACGGTCCTGGATGAACTGGAAGCCCGGCAGGCCCACCCGGTCATAGCTGATGTGATCGGTGCTGCCGGTATTGCGCGTGGCCACCGTGGTCGCACCCACATCGTTGAACGGCTTCAACCACGCCTCGAAGATCGGCATAGCCGCCATGTTCTCCTGCGCATAGATGCCACGGAACCGACCCGAACCATTGTCCATGTTGAAGTAGACCTGGAACTTGTCGTAATCACGCAGCTTCTGCAGCGGACCGGTCGGCTCACGCAATGAAGCCGGCAGCGCCTTCTGCGCCGCATCGGTCGGCTCCGGATAACGCGCGAAGTGCTGCGCCACATAGGCCTGCGAACCAATCAGGCCCTGCTCCTCACCACTCCACAGACCCACGCGGATGGTGCGCTTGGGCTTGGCGCCCACCGCCTTGAGGATGCGCATCGCCTCCATCATCACCGCCACGCCGGCGGCGTTGTCGGCCGCACCAGTGCCGGTGTGCCAGGAGTCCATGTGCGCACCCAGCATCACGATTTCGTCAGCCTTGCTGCTGCCACGGATCTCGGCCAGCGTGTTGTGGCCCGGCTGGTTCGTCTCATCGGTGAAGCGCGCATCCACATTGACCCGCAGCGTCACCGTCTGCTTGTCCTTGAGTGCACGCACCAGCGGATTGAAATGCTCGGCGATCATCGCCAGCTCGGGAATGCCCACCGACTCGCCGGCCTTGCGCGAACCACCACCGGCGACACGGATGATGCCGTTGTCCCAGCCGCTGATGCTGATCGCGGCCAGCGCGCCTTCCTCGACGAAGAAAGCATTGACCGCCTTGCCCAGCTCCTGGCGCTCGTTGTATTCCTTCACCCGCTTTGCGCGGTCTTCTTCCGCGGTCTTGGGGATGGTGAAGGCCTGCAGGCCTTCCAGCGAGGTCGCGTCGTGGCGGTGCGAATCGGACTCGGTGCCACGCTTGTACTCGCGCGCGTCCCCCAGCAGCAGGATCTTGCCGCGCAGCTTGCCCTTGTATTTCTCCAGGTCGGCCAGCTTCTTGATATCGACCTGGATCAGCTCGCCTTCCACCGCGCCATTGGTGCCCGGCGTCCAGGCCTTGGGCAGGGCGTGCAGCGGCTGTACGCGCTGGCCCAGCATCTCGACACTGGCCGAGCTGAACTCCCAGCCACGACCGAAGTCCTCGAAGGCCTCGTCGTGCACGTTGACCAGGCCCCACTCGGTGAACTTGCTGCGGCTCCAGGCATTAGCCTGGGTCATGGCCGGCGAATTGGTCAGGCGCGGGCCGATGGTTTCGGTCAGATGGCTGAAGGTGTCCATCACCTGCGAACGGTGGAACGCCTCCTGGCGGATCTTGCTGACCATGTCCAGATCCACCTGCTCGGCCGCCTGCGCCGTAGCGCTCACCGCCAAGCCCATGCACAACGCCAACAAACCCCGCTTGATCATGCTTTCCCCGGCCCAAGGCCCAATGACGACAAACCACCGAGTCTAGCCAGTACACAGCAGCTGCCGAGTCGGCCAATGGTCATGGTTTGGCAACGACGGGGCGATTCAACCCGCACGAGTCACCAGCACATACGCCAGCACAGGCTGCCGCCGACTTTGCCGATCAAGGGCATTGGCTTTCGGTACACATCCCGGCAGTTCTCAAGAGGTGCGCAACCCGGATCCGTATCAGCCCACAGTCGTTGCGCTTGTTGCCGTTGCCGCTGTTGCTGCTGCTGCTGTTGCTGCTGTTGCTGCTGTTGCTGCTGTTGCTGCTGTTGCTGCTGTTGCTGTTGCTGCTGTTGCTGCTGTTGCTGTTGCTGCTGTTGCTGCTGTTGCTTCCGCCATTGACTTACCGGGCCCCTTCCGCAGCGACGGAGCTGGCAGACAAGACCCCGCACGGGGCGACGTGCAGGACGCACGTCGTTTTTCGACGATACAAGGAT
>QFOV01000265.1 GCA_003248565.1 Stenotrophomonas sp. | reverse complement strand
GTAGCGGTCTGTCCCTGCGCCAGTTCGGCCGCACGTCGGCGTAGATCGCGCAGGTGGCTGGGGTCAACGCTGAGATCGCCTGTAAAGGAACCACCCAAGGTCTTGTAGGCGGCAATCAGGGTCTTCAGCCGCTCGTTGATCTGCCGGTTGGCCGCCTCCCGCTTCTGCTGCACCGCCTGCATCACCAGCAGGCGGATGCCCACGCCGATCAGGGTGATGATCGCCAGGCCCACCAACGTCGACAGCAGGCCCTGCCAGGAACTGAAATCCAGACCACGCATCCGCGCACCCGTTGCTGCAGGCGCACATGCGCGCCGGGACCTGCATCGTACCGGCAGCATGCCAATCCCCACCAACGGCACAGCCACTGCGGCGGGCGGACGCGGTATCGTGTCGCCCTCTTCTTGTCCTAGAACCCGCCGATGCCCAGCACTTCTTCCGCCCCGGCCAGCGCCCCCTCACACAAGCTGGAACGCGCGCTCAAGCCGCGCCAGCTGATCATGATGGGGCTGGGCAGCGCCATCGGCGCCGGCCTGTTCCTGGGCTCGGGCGTGGGCATCCAGGCCGCCGGGCCGGCAGTGCTGATCTCCTACCTGGTAGCCGGCACCCTGGTCATCATCATGATGCACGCCATGGGCGAGATGGCGGCCGCGCGGCCGGCCAGCGGCGCGTTCTCGGTGTACGCGGCCGATGCCCTGGGTGCCACCGCCGGGGCCACCGTGGGCTGGCTGTGGTGGGCGCAGCTGGTGGTGGTGATCGCGGCCGAATCGGTCGGCGCGGCCGGCCTGCTCAATACGGTCTGGCCACAGTTGTCGGTACCGATGACCTCGTTGGCTTTCATGCTGGTATTCACTGCCATCAACCTGCTGGGCGTGCGCAATTTCGGCGAATTCGAGTTTTGGTTCGCCATCCTCAAGGTCGGCGCCATCATCGCCTTCATCCTGGTCGGCATTGCCCTGCTGCTGGGCCTGCTGCCGAACGTGCCCTCACCCGGCCTGGCCAACATCACCGGCCATGGCGGCTTCATGCCCAAGGGCCTGGCCGGCATCGGCGCGGCCCTGCTGGTGGTGATCTTCGCCTTCGGCGGCACCGAGATCGTGGCCGTGGCCGCGGCTGAAACCCAGGACCCCGAGCGCAGCCTGGCCCGCGCCATCCGTACCGTGGCCTGGCGCATCCTGGTGTTCTACATCGGTTCGATCGGCGTGATCATCGCGGTAGTGCCGTGGAACAGCGAGACCCTGAAATCGCCGTTTGCCGCGGTGCTGCAGGTCGCCAACATCCCCGGGGCCGCCACGGCGATCACCCTGATCGCGGTGATCGCCCTGCTCTCTGCGCTGAACGCCAATCTGTACGGCGCCTCGCGGATGATCTATTCGCTGGCCGAACGGGCCGAAGCGCCGCGCTGGCTGGGCCTGACCAATACCCGCCAGGTGCCGGTAGTGGCCGTCCTGGCCAGCGTGCTGTTCGGCTTCGTCGCCACCGTGCTGGAGCTGATCTACCCGAACAAGGTGTTGCCGGTGCTGCTCAACGTGGTCGGCTCCACCTGCCTGCTGGTGTGGACCATCACCCTGGTATCGCAACTGATCCTGCGCCGTCGGGCCGACCGCCTGGGTACGCCGCTACCGTTCCGCATGGCCGGTTTCCCCTACCTGACGGTGCTGGCACTGGCGATCCTGGCGCTGATCTTCGCGCTGTTGCTGGCCACCCCGGAAACCCGCCTGCAGTTCCTGTCGATGGCCGCCTTCACCGCTTTCATCGCGCTGTGCAGCGGCCTGGCAAGGAAGTCGCAGCGCGGCTGACCATGCCAGAACAGGCTGTTCGCCCGCCTACGACCATGGCGGGCTTGTTTTAACGCGAAACTAACGGCAGGCTGCGCCCATCCGAGGCCAGTCATGCCCACTCCAGACCCCCGCGTAGACGCCTACATCGCCAATGCCGCCGCTTTCGCGCAGCCGATCCTGCACGAGATCCGCCTGCGTGTGCACAGCGGCTGCGTCACGGCTGAGGAGGCCATCAAGTGGGGCATGCCGGCGTTCCTGTACAAGGGCAAGCTGCTGTGTGGCATGGCCGCGTTCAAGGCGCATGCCACGCTGGGCTTCTGGCAACGCGAGGCCGGCAGCGGCGATGACTCGGCCATGGGCCAGTACGGCCGCCTGCAGTCGCTTGGCGACCTGCCCGGCAAACGCGAATTCACAACCCAGCTACGGGCCGCCATGCAACGTATCGATGCAGGCGTAACCCGCCCCAAAGCGGCCCCGCGCGCGCCCTTGCCGATGCCCCCGGCCTTTGCCGAGGCGCTGGCTGGTGCGGCCGTCGCCAAGGCGCACTTTGACGGTTTCAGCCCAGGCTACCAACGCGACTATCTGGAATGGATAGGTGAAGCCAAACGCGACAGTACCCGCCAGCAGCGGATCGCCCAGGCCATCGAGTGGTTATCCGATGGCAAGCACCGCGGCTGGAAACATGAGAAGCATTGACGTGGACCGCCCCAGCGATTCCACTTGCCGCAAACATCCCCCCATCAGTCCTGTTGCTACGCCATGATCGACCTAGAAGACCTCATCCAGCGCTCCATCGACCCTGAGTCCGTCAGGCTGGAAGGCACCCTGACAAACCCGCCGTCGTTCGGCGTATACGCCATTGAGAACATCGATGACGGCAGCACCCATTACCGCTTTGGCAACCACCCGGTGCGCAAGCAGGAACTGGAGGACAAGTTCGGCAGCGCCGAGCTGGAGTACCTGTTCCTCAGCCGCGAAGACGCCGCTGCATTGACCGCGGCCCTGAATCGCCCCGAAGCGGACTGAGCAGGCCGCTGTAGCGCCGAGCCATGCTCGGCTGGGGCTTTACCCTGTAGTGCCGAGCCATGCTCGGCAGGTGCTTTACCGGAAAGCCCCTTGCCGAGCATGGCTCGGCACTACGCTGTTGCTCCATCCCTTTGGCGAAGCCAAGGGGAGGGTTGGGGAGGGGTTGGCTTTTCGCCGCCTGATGCAGCTGCGGCTTCGCGGCTCACGCCGCTCCTACGCGTTCCCGGGAAGGCCCCTTGCCGAGCATGGCTCGGCACTACGCTGTTGCTCCCTCCCTTTGGCAAAGCCAAGGGGAGGGTTGGGGAGGGGTTGGCTTTTCGCCGCCTGATGCAGCTGGGGCTTCGCGGCTCACGCCGCTCCCACACCCGCCGGGAACGCCCCTTTGCCGAGCATGGCTCGGCACTACAATCGTGCGGGTTCTTGATATTAGTCATCGAGAAAGCAGGCCCGCTGCGCGGAACATGGAACTACCCCCGAAGCCGGATAGTTCGCACCATGCTCAGCCCCACCCAACGCGACCTGATCAAAGCCACCGTCCCCCTGCTGGAAACTGGCGGCGAAGCGCTGACCAAGCATTTCTATGGGCGGATGCTGAGCCAGAGCGATGTCGCGCGCCCGCTGTTCAATCCCAAGCACCAGAGCAGTGGCGACCAACCGCGTGCGCTGGCCAACTCGGTGTTGATGTATGCCAAGCACATCGACCGCCTGGAAGCACTGGGTCCACTGGTGGGTCAGATCGTCAACAAGCACGTTGCCCTGCAGATCCTGCCGGAGCATTACCCGATCGTCGGCCACCACCTGCTGGCCTCGATCCGCGAAGTGCTGGGCCCGGACATTGCCACCGACGAAATCATCGACGCCTGGGGCGCGGCCTACCAGATGCTGGCCAACCTGCTGATCGGCGCCGAGGAAGAGGTGTACGCGGCAAATGAAAAGGCCCCGGGCGGCTGGCGCGGCGCGCGCACGTTCCGCGTTGCCGAGAAAGTGCCCGAAAGTGCGGAGATCACCTCCTTCCATCTGGTGCCGGTCGATGGCGGCGCAGTGGTGGACTTCAAGCCGGGCCAGTACATCGGCATGAAGCTGGAGCTCGACGGCGAGGAAACCCGTCGCAACTATTCCCTGTCGCGCGCAGCCAATGGCGTCGGTTACCGCATCAGCGTCAAGCGCGAAGGCAACGGCAAGGTATCCAACCATCTGCACGACAAGGTGCAGGTAGGCGACACGCTGGAGCTGTTCGCCCCGGCTGGTGATTTCACCCTGGTGGCCAGCGAGCGCCCGGTCGCCTTCATCAGCGGTGGCGTCGGCATCACCCCGACCCTGCCGATGCTGGAGCAGGCGCTGGCCAGCGGCCGTCAGGTGCATTTCATCCATTGCGCACGCAACGGCCAGGTGCATGCCTTCCGCGAGTTCATCGCCGACAAGCAGAAGCAGCACCCGCAGCTGCACAGCTACACCTGCTACAGCGAGGCACTGCCGGGCGATGCCGCCGACGCCGAAGGCTTCCTCAGCCGCGAACTGCTGGAGCAATGGCTGCCCGCCGAGCGCGACGTCGACGCCTACTTCCTCGGCCCGAAGCCGTTCATGGCGCAGGTGAAGAAGCTGCTGCGTGATGTCGGCGTGCCGGAAGCGCAGAGCCGTTACGAGTTCTTTGGCCCGGCCGCGGCATTGGAAGCCTGAGTCGCGTCATAGCAAGTGTGCGAGGTAGGAGGCCGGCGGGGAAACCCGCCGGCCTTCTTTGTCGTGGCGGCTACGCAAGCGCACGCGACAGCGCTAGGATGCGGCATCGCTC
>QFOV01000264.1 GCA_003248565.1 Stenotrophomonas sp. | reverse complement strand
CGGTAAACGTCGGCAGACACCACCATCACCTTCTTCTTGCGCTTTTCCTTCAGGTGCTTGGCCAGCTTGCCCACCGTGGTGGTCTTGCCGGCACCCTGCAGGCCCGCCATCAGGATGATGGCCGGCGCTGGCACGTTGAGGTTCAGGTCGGTGGCCTGGGCGCCCATGACGGCGGTCAGCTCGTCGCGCACGACCTTGATCAGGGCCTGGCCCGGGGTAAGCGACTTGAGAACCTCCTGGCCAACCGCGCGAACCTTGATCTTCTCGATCAGGGCCTGCACCACCGGCAGGGCCACATCGGCCTCCAGCAGGGCGATGCGCACCTCGCGGGTGGCCTCGCGGATGTTTTCTTCAGTCAGGCGGCCGCGCCCACGCAGGCGCTCGATGGTGCCGGAAAGGCGCTGGGTCAGTGACTCGAACATGCGACGGAACCTGCGGAAATCGTGGAAACAGAGGCAGTCAGTATAACGGCCAGCCGCCGCCACCGCCGGTTCAGATCGCCAGCGACGGGCCTGTATGCGAAACTGCAGCGATGACAATCGTTCTCATCGCCACCGCACTCTATCTGGTGTCCACCGCCCTGCTGGTACGCGGGCTGGCCGGCGAACGCAGTCCGCCCCCACGCAGCTGGCTGCTGCCGACCATCGCCGCCGTGCTGCTGCATGCCGGCTACCACCTGATGGTGGCGATGAAAACCGCTGGCGGGCCGGACATGCACTTCTTCGCGGCGCTGTCGCTGGTGGGCCTGGGCATGGCGGCACTGACCGCCGTGGTTGGCGCACGCGGACGCATGTCGGCGCTGGGCGTGGTGGTGTTCCCGATGGCGGCGATCCTGCTGCTGGCCTACCACGGCTACGGCCATGAACCGAGCAAGTTGCTGGGCTGGCGCCTGGCCACCCATGCCTGGCTCGCACTGCTGGCCTACGCCACGCTGAGCGTGGCCGCGCTGCTGGCCATCATGCTGTGGCTGCAGGAGCGGGCCCTGCGCCGCCGTGACTTCCGCCCGTGGCTGCGCGCCCTGCCGCCGCTGGCCGACCTGGAGACCCTGCTGTTCCGCACGATCACGGTCGGCTTCTGCCTGCTGACCCTGACCCTGCTGACCGGCGTGCTGTTCGTCGACAACCTGCTGGAGCAGAAGCTGGTGCACAAGACGGTGCTCAGCGTGCTGTCGTGGATCGTCTTCGGCACCTTGCTGATCGGCCGCCGCCGCTACGGCTGGCGCGGCAGCAAGGCCGTGCACTGGACCCTGACCGCGATGGCGCTGCTGCTGCTGGCGTTCTTCGGCAGCCGCTTCGTGATCGAGCTGGTGCTGGGCCGCGGTTGAGCCATTCCCTGGCAATGGGCATTGCATTGCGCCCCCGGTAGTGCCGAGCCATGCTCGGCAAGGGCCTGCCCGGCAATACATCAGCCCACCGTCATCTTGTAGGAGCGGCGTAAGCCGCGAAGCTGGCGGCAATGCAATTGCGGGAACCTCTGGATCGGATCGATCATCAGCTTCGCGGCTTACGCCGCTCCCACACGCAGCATCGCTTGGAAAGCCTCTGCCGAGCATGGCTCGGCACTACAGTCGCTGCTTATTCCATCGCTGCTTCCAGTGCCTGCGACAGCCGCTCCACCGCAATGACTTCCATGCCCTTCACCGTGCCGGCCTTGGGTGCGTTGGCCTTGGGCACGATCGCGCGCTTGAAGCCATGCGTGGCCGCTTCGCGCAGGCGATCCTCACCGTTCGGCACCGGGCGGATCTCGCCGGACAAACCCACTTCGCCGAAGGCGATGGTCTTCTCCGCCAGCGGCCGGTTCTGCAACGAGGACAGCACCGCCAACAGCACCGGCAGATCGACAGCGGTTTCCTGCACGCGGATGCCACCGACCACGTTCACGAACACGTCCTGGTCGCCGACCAGCACGCCACCATGACGGTGCAGCACTGCCAGCAACATCGCCAAGCGGTTCTGCTCCAGACCCACCGCCACCCGGCGCGGATTGGACAGCGGCGAGGAGTCCACCAGCGCCTGCACTTCCACCAGCAACGGGCGCGTGCCTTCGCGGGTGACCATCACGCAACTGCCGGGCTGGCGGGTACTGCCGCCGGACAGGAAGATCGCCGATGGATTGGGCACTTCCTTCAAACCCTTTTCGCCCATCGCGAACACGCCCAGCTCATTGACCGCGCCGAAGCGGTTCTTGAACGCGCGCAGGATGCGGAAGCGGCTGCCGCTTTCACCTTCGAAATACAGCACCGCATCCACCATGTGCTCAAGCACACGCGGGCCGGCAATACCACCCTCCTTGGTGACATGGCCGACCAGAAACACAGCCGTACCGGTTTCCTTGGCGAAGCGCACCAACCGCGCAGCGCTCTCGCGCACCTGGCTGACCGAACCCGGCGCGGCCGTCAACGCCTCGGTCCACAGCGTCTGCACAGAGTCGGCGACAATCAGCTTGGGCCGTGCCTTCACCGCGTGCTGCAGGATGTTCTCGACACCGGTCTCAGACAATGCGTTGACGCCCTCCAGCGGCAGGTCCAGGCGCACCGCCCGGCCTGCCACCTGCGAAAGCGACTCCTCACCAGTGACATACAGCACCGGCAAGGTACCCGCCATCTTCGCCACCGCCTGCAAAAGCAGCGTGGATTTGCCGATACCCGGGTCACCGCCAACCAGCACCACCGCGCCCTCGACCAGGCCGCCACCCAGCACCCGGTCGAACTCGCCGATACCGGTGGAAACCCGCAGGTGCTCGGTCTGCTGCACATCCTTCAAGGCGGTGATCTTCGGCGCCTCGACCTTGCCGGCCCAGCCACTGCGGCGTGCCGCTGGTGCCTTTGCCGCCGCGGCGGTCTCAAGCACGATCTCGCTCAGCACGTTCCATACACCGCATTCGGTGCACTGGCCCTGCCATTTGCTGTACTCGGCGCCACATTCGCTGCAGACGTATGCACTGCGGGTCTTGGCCATGGAAATTCCTATGTGCGTCAGCGCCGCAGGATAGCCCACCAAGGTCGCAAAGGCTGCGACAGCTAAAGTCCGTGCCGCCACCGCCGCTATGTAAGCGGGGCTGCGCCCCGCATCAGTGCTTCAGGAACCCCCAATGATTGGCAGTTACAACCAGAGCCTCGTTGTCGTCTCGTTACTGGTGGCGATACTCGCCTCCTATACCGCGTTGGACATGTCAGCGCGTGTCGCCAGCAGCCAAAGCCGCAGAGCCGCGCGCATCTGGCTGGTGGGCGGCGCAGTGGCCATGGGCCTGGGCATCTGGTCGATGCACTTCATCGGCATGCTGGCGTTCAAGCTGCCGATCCCCGTCGGCTATGACCTTTTCCTCACCACCTGCTCACTGGCAGCCTCCGTTGGCGCATCGATGTACGCGCTGTGGCTGGTATCACGCCAACGCCTGCCAATCGGCCGCCTGCTGTCCGGCGCGGTACTGATGGGCCTAGGCATCGCAGCCATGCACTACATCGGCATGGCCGCGATGCAGATGCAACCGGGCATCGACTATGACCCGATCTGGTTCACTGCCTCGATCCTTATCGCCATTGGCGCGTCGGCGGCCGCATTGTGGATCGCACAACGCCTGCGCCATGAACAGCCCCGCCTGATGCCGATGCGCCTGCTGGCATCCTTGGTGATGGGCATTGCCATCGTCGGCATGCATTACACCGGCATGGCCGCCGCCCGCTTCCCCGTCGATGCCATCTGCGGTGCCATCAGCGACGGGGGCCTGGATATCCACCTGCTCGCGGGACTGGTCATCGTCACCACGATTGCCACCCTGTCAGTCGCACTGCTGGCCTCGGTGTTCGACGGGCAGATGCGGTTGCGCACCGGCGTACTCGCCCATTCACTGGCCAATGCCAATGAAAAGCTGGTGCAGGCCGCGTTGCACGACCCCCTGACCCAACTGCCCAACCGGGTACTGCTGCAGGACCGCATCGAGCGCGCCATCGAGAAAGCCAACCGAAGCGGGTTCGGCCTGGCCCTGATGTTCTGCGACCTGGACGGCTTCAAGAACGTCAACGATGCGTACGGACACCAACTCGGCGACCGCCTGCTGGTGCAGTTCAGCAGGAAGGTCAGCGCGCTGCTGCGCAGCCAGGACACCTTTGCCCGCCTCGGCGGCGATGAGTTCGTCATCGTGATGGCCATCGATTCACCCGACGATGCAGCCCTGATGGCCGAGCAGATCAGTGCCGCCATCAGCGCGCCCTTCCTGATCGACAACGCCGAGCTGCTGGTCAGCGCCAGCATCGGCATCGCGCTGTATCCCGAAGACGCCGGCAACGAGCGCGAGTTGATGATGCATGCCGATGCAGCGATGTATCACGTCAAGCACAGCGGCCGGAACGGCCACGCGTTCTTCACCTCGACCATGCAGGCCGGCACCCGCCAGCGCCTGCGCCTGCTGCAGGACCTGCGCCACGCAACCGCGCGCAATGAGCTGGTACTGCATTACCAGCCCAAGTTCCCGGCAGGCGGCAGCCGCGCCAACGGTGCTGAAGCGCTGCTGCGCTGGAATCACCCGGAGCTAGGCCTGCTGTCGCCCGATGTGTTCATTCCCGTTGCCGAGCGCAGCGGCTTGATCATCCAGATCGGCGA
>QFOV01000263.1 GCA_003248565.1 Stenotrophomonas sp. | reverse complement strand
GTTCCGTGATAATGACCCTACATCCACGAGCACGGGCACAAGTGGGTTCGGGGCTTACGCCTTAAGCGGCGAGAGCGTAGTTGTCGTCGTTGGCAACTAGAGTTTTGCAGCTGGATTTACGAGGAAAGCTACCCCCTCGGCATGCGCCAAGCGACTTCACAACCCCCGTCGAAACCAGTGCACCCCCGGTAAGACGTTGATTCATGAGGGCGGTAGACGATGTTCTGACCACAGCCTCGCTGACGAAACGAATGCTACAGGGAAAACCCTGAACAGTCACCCGCGTGAATTGGGGTTTTGCCGGGCTTTCAGCAAAAGGCCGGTACCACTTGCCAGGCAGGCGACGATGGTTGCGATGGAGAGTGGCAGGCCGAACTGGTCTTTGCCTGCTGCGGCAAAGCCGGCGTGGAGCAGGGCGGTTAGCACGCCAATGCAGCCGCAGAGCAGGGCATAACGCCTCGCTTGTGGCGTAGCCAACGCCACTTGCCGATAGCCGTGGAGCAGCAGGCCCATTGCCAGTAGGTTGAACAACAGAAAGCCTTGTATGCCGCCGGGCACATGGAACATCTCCCATTCGTGCCAGTAGGCGGCATCTATCTGGTGAACGATCAGCGACAGCAGCGTTGCGGTGTACCAGCGATCCATCGTCAAAGAACTCATTGGTGGGGCGCCAGTCTAGTCAACAATCTTCATGACCACGTGCGGCTGCGATGTCGCATCAACTTGAACGCACCAGGCGAGGCTTAACGCCGCGCCGACCTTTCTGCGACGTTTGCCGGCGGACCATGGCTGCCATCAAGTTTGCGACGGTGGACGTGGTCATGCACAAGCGCAGCCTGCGATTGTTGGCGGGTGGAGTTGGAACCGGGTTTCGGCGACGCGCGCTGGCGCCGGTTTCGCTCTATCTGTTGCTGGCGGTTGTTGTGCTGATCACGGCGTGGTTGGGGCAGAGCTATTGGCCCCAGCTCGCACCGCTGGTGTTGTTGCTCTGCGCTGGGCTTCTGGGTTGGGTGCGGCGAGTGCGTCAGCGCTGGCTTGGTGTCTATCTGGTAGCGGTAGTGCTGTTGCTGGTGCTGCAATCGGCTTGGTCTGGACTCGCGGCCGCCGGAGTGGAGCGGGTTGCGCTCGTCGCCATGGCATTGGGTCTGGCTCAGTTGCTGATCCATTCCTCGCGGGTATGGCGTTTTTCGCGCGCGCTGCAGCTGCAGGTTGATGGCTTGGATGATGCCGCGATCCTGGCGGTGTTGCCGCCGGAAGCTGCCGAGGAGGCAAGGCAGTGGCTCGGCGGTGATAACCGCAAAGCTGCCGAGCTGAGCGAGGTGGTCAGCCTAAGCGTGCTGTACGCGGCCTTGCAGGCACCCGGAACCCAGCGACGCCATCTGCGCCGGATCTTGATGGGTTAAAGCGTCTTGCGCAGATAGATGCGCTCGTGGCCGGGCGGAAAGTCGGGCAGACGGCCGAAGACTTCGTAGCCGTGGCGCAGATAGAAGCCCTCGGCCTGCCAGTCGAAGGTGTCCAGCACAACGCTGTGTGCACCTGCGGCCTTGGCCTGTTGCTCGGCTTCCAGCAGCAGTTGGCTGCCCAGCCCTTGGTCGCGCAGCTCCGGATCGACCCACAGTACATGGATGGCGAGCCAGCCTGCGCAGACGTCACCAAGCAATCCGCCGCGCAGGGTCCCGTCCCGGTCATGGCTGGCCAGTTGCACTGGCAGTTCATCGAAGCTATTGCCGCTGGCCTTGCGATTGAAGGCCAGCAGCCGTGCGCACAGCGCCTGCACATCCTGCGCGCTGGCAACCTGCACCGCGCGCTGTGCCGACATCAGGCGTTGCGGTTGTGGGCACGCATCGCGCGCTGCTTTTCGCGGGCCCAGTCGCGTTCCTTGGCGGTATCGCGCTTGTCGTGGTTCTGCTTGCCCTTGGCCAGCGCGATCTCGAGCTTGATCTTGTTCTTGCTCCAGTACATCGCGGTTGGCACCAGCGTGTAGCCATCGCGTTCGACCCGGCCGATCAGCTTGTCGATCTCGCGACGGTGCAGCAGCAGTTTGCGCTGGCGGCGGTCTTCCGGAATGGTGTGGGTGGAGGCTTGGATCAACGGTGTGATCTGCGCGCCGATCAGGTAGATCTCGCCATCCTTCACATAGGCGTAGGCGTCGGTCATGTTGCCGCGACCGGCGCGGATGGCCTTGACCTCCCAGCCCTGCAGCACCAGGCCTGCTTCGACCCGCTCTTCCAGGTGGTATTCGTGGCGCGCGCGCTTGTTCAACGAGATGGTTTTGTCGGCCGTCCCGTTCTTTGCTTTATCCTTGCTGTGTTTCGTGCTCATTTCCGTATTGTCTCCGATTCGGGGGCTCCCCGAACACTTTCTGTATTGCCATGACTACCATTCGTCGCAGCGCGCTGGTCGAACACTCCGCCGAGCGCATGTTCAACCTGGTCAATGATGTCGCCGCCTATCCTGGCCGGTTCCGCTGGTGTGACAAAGCGGAAATCCTGGAGCAGGGCGAGGAGCGGCTGGTTGCCCGGCTGGATCTGGGGCTGGGTTCGTTCCGTACCTGGTTCATGACCGAAAACACCTTGCAGCGCCCGCACAGCATCGATATGAAGCTGCGCGAAGGCCCGTTCAAGCGCCTGCACGGCCGCTGGGAGTTCCACGCCCTGTCCGAAAGCGCCTGCAAGGTCAGCCTGGAGCTGGAGTTCGAGCCGACCTCGCGCCTGCTCGGGCCGGCCCTGGCGTTGGGCTTCCAGGGCCTGGCCGATCGCATGGTCAACGATTTCGTGCGCGTGGCCGATCAGGAACTCTGAGCGATGCGTGTAGAGGTGGTGCTGGCCTGGCCGGACCGTTACCAGCTGCGGCAGCTTGAGCTGCCAGAGGGCTGCACGGTCGCTGATGCGGTGGCCGAGGCGGCGCTGGATGGCGCTGCCGAGGCGGCGGCAATGGCGGTGCACGGCGTGCTGGCGCGTCCGCAGCAGTTGCTGCAGGACGGTGACCGGGTGGAGCTGCTACGCCCCTTGCTGGCCGACCCCAAAGAAAATCGCCGCCGGCGGGCGCGCGGCGGCGATTGAGCCTGTGAAGGGGGCGCTGGATCAGCGGCCCTTCTTCTTGTCCTTGGCCAGGTTGCGGCCGAACTGACGCACGCTGTTACGGGCCAGATCGGCATCCTGGGTCGGGAAGTACTCACCTTCCCAGCGGGTGACCAGGTCGTTCTCGAAGAACACGGTGAAGTTCTTCACCTCGGTCTTGCCCAGGCGGTTCACGCGCTGGCTGGCGGTGTAGTCCCAGCGCTGGGCGTGGAAGGGGTCGGCAATGGACGGCGTGCCCAGCAGCGCGTTGACCTGCTGCTTGCTCTGGCCGGCCTGCAGCTGCGCAACGGACTGTTCACGGATCAGGTTGCCCTGATAGATGGGCTGCTTGTAGATGATGCCGCAGCCAGTAGTGGACAGGGCGACAACGGCGATCAACAGTAGGTTGCGCATTAGGTAGGGCGGTTGAGGAAATCAGGTCGATGATACACTCCCCGGCACCCAGCGCGATCTGACCGGAGATAACTGGCGTTAAACCGCCAATGAACACGATGGCTATGGAATCCAATGACCTGCGCAAAGTCGGCTTGAAGGTAACGCATCCGCGGATGCGCATCCTTGCCCTGCTTGAACAGAACACCCCCCAACACCACCACCTTACCGCCGAAGACATCTACCGCCAGTTGCTTGATTGCGGTGATGAGATCGGGCTGGCCACGGTTTACCGTGTACTGACCCAGTTCGAGGCGGCCGGGCTGGTCCTCAAGCACAATTTTGAAGGCGGCCAGGCGGTTTACGAGCTGGACCGCGGCGGCCACCACGACCACATGGTCGACGTGGACTCGGGCAAGATCATCGAGTTCGAAAGCCCGGAAATCGAGGAGCTGCAGCGGAAGATCGCTGCGGAACACGGTTTCGAGCTGGAGGAGCACTCATTGGTGCTCTATGTGCGCAAGAAGCGTAAGTAAGGCTTTGACGGCGCAGCCTCTGGGCCGTTGCTGCTGAATTGAAAACACCGGCCAATGGCCGGTGTTTTTGTTTGTGCTCCCCGCTCACCGCAGGCAAGGGGCTTGGATGTAGTGCCGAGCCATGCTCGGCAGGGGTCTCGCCGGTCAGGCGTCAGCGGGCGGTGCTTCCGCTTTGAGATTTGCTCCCTCCCTTTCGTGCAGCGAAGGGGAGGGTTGGGGAGGGGTGTTTTTGGAGCGGAGCCTTAAGAGCCAAGAGCTGCCCTCACCCCAACCCCTCTCCCGCAGGCGGGAGAGGGGCTTCAGAACCAGAGCCAAAAGCCAAAGCCAAAGCCAAAGCCTCGAGCCAAGCCCAAAGCCCAAAGCCCAAAGCCCAAAGCCCAAAGCCCAAAGCCCAAAGCCCGGGCTTCCCGCTATCAGGCCTCCGTCAGCAATTTCCGCGCCGCGGCCCGCGCCTCCTTGCTGATCTCAGCCCCGCCCAGCATGCGTGCCAGCTCTTCCTCGCGGCCCCTCAACCGCGCTCTGGGTCATGCCTTCCACCGGTGCCTTGCTGACCCGGTAATGGCTGTGGCCCTTGGAGGCGACCTGCGGCAGATGGGTCACGCACAGGACCTGACGACGCTCGCTCAGGGCGCGCAGCTTCTTGCCGACGATGTCGGCGATGGCGCCGCCGATGCCGGAGTCCACTTCGTCGAAAACCATGGTTGGCACGGCGTCCAGGCCCAGTGCGGCGACTTCGATGGCCAGCGAGATGCGCGACAACTCACCGCCAGAGGCAACCTTGCGCAGGGCGCGGGCTGGCTGGCCGGCGTTGGCGGCGACCAGGAACTCGACCCGCTCGGCGCCATTCGGGTCCGGGCGCAGCTGTGCCTGGGGCTCCAGTTCGATCAGGAACTGGCCGCCGCCCATGCCGAGCTCGCCGATCAGCGCGGTGGTGGTGTCAGACAGCGAGGTGGCAGCGATCTGGCGGCTGCTGGAAAGGGTGGCCGCCACGGCTTGCCAGCGAGCGGTGGCCTTGTCGATCTCGCCGGCCAGCTTGGCCAGGCGCTCGTCGGCGCCGCGCAGCTGCTCCAGCTCGGCTTCGAGGCGGTCGCGGGTGGCGGCGAGTTCCTCCATTGGCACGCGGTGCTTGCGGGCCAGGTCGTGCAGGCGGCTCAGCCGACGCTCGATGTCCTCAAAGGCTTCCGGGTCGCTGTCCAGGTCGTCCTGGACCCGGTCAAGCTGGGCCAGCGCCTCGTGCAACTGGATGCCGGCGGCATCGAGCATGGCATCGACCTCGCCCAGGCGGGCGTCGTGCTGGCTGGCGCGGCCCAGCTCGTTTCGCACCTGCTGCAGCAGCGAGAGCAGGGAAGGGCCGTCCTCGTCGCCATTGAGCAGGCCGCCAGCGCGCTGGCAGGCTTCGATCAATGCGGTGGAATGGGCCTGGCGGCGGTGGCTGGCGCCAAGCGCTGCGATGGCTGCCGGCTCCAGGTCTTCGCGCTGCAGCTCACCGAGCTGGTGCTCAAGAAAGCCGATGCGGTCGGAGACGTCGCCTTGCTGGGACAGCGCATCGCGCTCATCCAGCAAGGCCTGCCACTGGGTGCTGGCGTTGCGTACGGCGGCGCGTTCGGCCTCGTTGCGGGCGAAGGCATCGAGCAAGGCCAGCTGGCTGGGACGCGACAGCAGCGCCTGTTGGTCGTGCTGGCCGTGGATCTCGACCAGGAAGCCGGCCAGTTCGGACAGCTGTGATACCGGCACCGGGCGGCCGTTGATGAAGGCGCGGGAGCCGCCGTCGGCGCGGATCACTCGCCGCAACTGGCATTGCTCCTCGTCGTCGAGTTCGTTGTCGCGCAGCCAGCTGCGTGCCGGGGCGTCGTCGTCCAGGTTGAACTCGGCTGACAGCTCGGCGCGGCTGGCGCCGTGGCGGACCACGCCGGAGTCGGCGCGCAGGCCGGACAGGAAGCCCAATGCGTCCACCATCAATGACTTGCCGGCGCCGGTCTCGCCGGAAACAACAGTCATGCCTGGCCCGAACTCGAGTTCGGTGGCGCGGACAACGGCAAAATCCTTGATCGATAGATGTCTGAGCATGGCGGGCGGGTCTAGGGGCCGCGCAAAACTAGCATGCGGGCTGGATAGGTCAATGTAGGACAGACGGTGACCGGCACAGATTAGGAACAAAGCGTCTCATGGAGTGAGCCTGAGCCTTGAAACTCTCGGTACAGCCCACATACGGGTCGTGGTAGGCGGCAGAACATCCGCCAAGGAACCGGAAATGAACCAAGAGCACACTGAATTCGACCCCGAGAACGCCGCCATGGGCGGTGACGACGCGCAGCACGACCAGATCGAGGCGCTGCGTGCCGAGCTGGAGCAGGTCAAGGCCGAATCGCTGCGCGAACGCGCCGACCTGGAGAACCAGCGCAAGCGCGTGGCCCGTGACATCGACCAGGCCCGCAAGTTCGCCAACGAGAAGCTGCTTGGCGACCTGCTGCCGGTGTTCGACAGCCTGGATGCAGGCCTGGCTGCTGCTGGCAGCGAGCCCAATCCGCTGCGCGAAGGTATGGAACTGACCTACAAGCAGCTGCTCAAAGTAGCCGCTGACAACGGTCTGGTCCTGCTGGACCCGGCCGGTCAGGCCTTCAATCCGGAGCATCACCAGGCCATCAGCCAGGTGCCGGCACCGGCCGGCGTGGCCCCGGGCGCGGTAGTGACCGTGTTCCAGAAGGGCTACCTGCTCAACGAGCGCCTGCTGCGGCCGGCGCTGGTTGTGGTGGCCCAGGCCGACTGATCGGCCGCGCTGGCTGGCCGCTGCCTAAATCAGGCGCGGCCGTCGGCAAACAGTGTTCCGGGGATGACTTGAATGTCATCAGGTCCTTCCCCATATCCCATTCATCCCCGGCGGCTGCCGGCAAACGAATCTCAGGAGTCCCCCATGGGCAAGATCATTGGTATCGACCTCGGCACCACCAACTCGTGCGTGGCGATCATGGACGGCGGCAAGGCCCGCGTCATTGAAAACTCGGAAGGCGATCGCACCACGCCCTCCATCGTCGCCTACACCAAGGACGGCGAAGTGCTGGTGGGTGCCTCGGCCAAGCGTCAGGCCGTCACAAACCCGAAGAACACCTTCTACGCGGTGAAGCGCCTGATCGGCCGCAAGTTCACCGACGCCGAAGTGCAGAAGGACATCGCCCACGTGCCGTACGCCATCCTGGCGCATGACAACGGCGACGCATGGGTACAGACCAGCGATGCCAAGAAGATGGCACCGCAGGAAATCTCTGCCCGCGTGCTGGAGAAGATGAAGAAGACTGCCGAGGACTTCCTCGGTGAAAAGGTCACCGAAGCGGTCATCACCGTGCCGGCCTACTTCAACGACAGCCAGCGCCAGGCCACCAAGGACGCAGGCCGCATCGCTGGTCTGGACGTCAAGCGCATCATCAACGAGCCGACCGCTGCTGCCCTGGCCTATGGCCTGGACAAGGGTGACAACAAGGATCGCAAGATCGTTGTGTATGACTTGGGCGGCGGCACCTTCGACGTGTCGATCATCGAGATCGCCAACGTCGACGGCGAGAAGCAGTTCGAAGTGCTGGCCACCAACGGTGACACCTTCCTGGGCGGCGAAGATTTCGACAACCGCGTCATCGAATACCTGGTTGAAGAGTTCCAGAAGGACCAGGGCATCGACCTGCGCAAGGATCCGTTGGCCCTGCAGCGCCTGAAGGACGCCGCTGAGCGCGCCAAGATCGAACTTTCGTCCGCGCAGCAGACCGAAGTGAACCTGCCGTACGTCACTGCAGACGCTTCCGGTCCGAAGCACCTGAACATCAAGCTGACCCGCGCCAAGCTGGAAAGCCTGGTCGAAGAGCTGATCAAGAAGTCGATCGAGCCGTGCCGCGTTGCGTTGAATGACGCCGGCCTGCGTTCGAGCGACATCAGCGAAGTGATCCTGGTCGGTGGCCAGACCCGCATGCCGAAGGTGCAGCAGGCTGTTACCGAGTTCTTCGGCAAGGAACCGCGCAAGGACGTCAACCCGGACGAAGCCGTGGCACTGGGTGCTGCGATCCAGGGCGGCGTGCTGGGCGGCGACGTC
>QFOV01000262.1 GCA_003248565.1 Stenotrophomonas sp. | reverse complement strand
TGGACCTGCCGGCGACACATGATGGTTTGATACCGCTGAACATCCGCATCAAGGACCCGATCTGGCCGGCGCGCGACATGATCGATGTCTCGGTGTCGGTGAAGCCGGGTGAAGCACGCACGCTGTGGCTGGACCTGCGCGACCGTATCCTCACCGCCGACAGCCTGTGGATCTCGGTGGCCTCGGCTGCGCCCGGCTTCAATGCCGCATCGCTGGACGGCGCCGAAGTGCGGCTGGTGTTCAAGGAACGCAAGGAGGCGATCAAGCAGCACGTCGCAGATCGCTTCAACCAGGTGCGTGACAACTGGGGCTTCCTGGTCGAGGAGCACACCACCTCCAAGCGCCAGCGGCTGTACTCGCGCGTCTATGCCGATCTGAGTGATCTGCTGAGGGTCGATCCGGACCATGAGTTGGGCCGCCTGTATTGGAATTACATCAGCTACAACAGCCAGGGCAAGCCGCCGTTCGAGCAGCCGCAGGCGCCGAAGGGCGTGCCGTTGTGGGCGTTCCGCCAGGTTGAAGACCTGAAGTACGTGCGCCGCTTTGCCGACTGGTGGATCGAGAACCGTCAGGTCGCCTATGGCGATTTCGGCGGCGGCATTTCCGACGACAGCGACCTGACCCAGCAGTGGCCGGGACTGGCATTGATGGGCGTGGAGCCCGAGCGCCTGAACCGCTCGCTGACCGCACTCTCCGATGCGGTTTACCGCAACGGCATGTTCTCCAATGGCCTGAGCACCATCGAGACCGATGAGCTGCACGCCTACGAGGAGGGCATCAATACCAACAGCGCGATGCTCTACCTCAACTGGGGCGATCCGCTCACCGTCGAGCGCCTGATGGAGACGGTGAAGGCCTTCGACGAACGCATCATCCTGCGCAACCCGCAGGGCAACCTGTTGTTCTCCAGCAACTGGTTCGGTGGCAACAAGGTTTATCGCGAGCCGAACTGGCAGTGGCAGAAACCGTATTCGTTCCCGGCGCTGCATCCGGCCTTCCTGATGGGCGAGTACAACGGCGATCCGACTGGCCGCAAGCTGGTCACCGGCTTGGCTGATGGTTATCTGGCCCACGCCTACAAAGACGACAAGGGCCGCTTCACCCTGCCCAACGAGATCAACTGGGCTACCGGCAAGACCCGCGGTGGCGAGTTGAACCAGGGCTCGGGCAGTGGCGATCTGATGCATACCTTCTGGGCCGCGTGGCGCTGGACCGGCGACGCCAAATACCTGCAGGCGCTGGACTACCGCGTGGTGCGCGGCGGGCCGGGCGTGCTGTCCAACCTCGGCGAGAACTATGTCGATGCACTGGGCAGGCAGCAGGACTGGGGCAAGCAGTTGCTTGCCGACGCCGACAAGGGCGGCAGCGGCTTCGCCGCGATCAGCGCCTGGCAGCAGACCGGTGACAAGAAATACCTGGAAGCACTGCACGCCGACGGCATCCAGGCCAAGGCGCAGCGCGAGTACATGAACACCGAGGGCCACTGGTGGAGTGATCGCGTCGAAGCCCCGAGCGAGTTCCTGCAGCGCCTGCGCCTGGGCGGTATCGGCCTGAAGCGCAACCAGAGCTGGCCGGGGCATACCGTCAGCTGGCAGTTCGCCCAGCCGGATGGTGCCGAGCAGGTCGCCTTGCTGGTGCATGCGCCGTCACGAGAGCGCTTCAAGGTGATTGCCTACAACCTTGGCAACACGCCGCTGGACGCGACCATGACCGGCTGGAATATCGCCGCCGGTACCTGGCGGATCCGCAGTGGCGTGGATCGCGATGGTGATGATGTGATCGACGGCAAGGCGGAGGTTCGCGAGGTGCTGCTGGAGAAGAGCGTCGGCACCCAGTTGCGATTCGCGCCGAAGCAGAGCCAGGTATTCGAGTTCGAGCTGGTGACGCCGGGCACGACGGTGGAGACGCGCGCGGACCTGGGCATTGGTCGTGGCGACCTGAAGATCGACGGTGAGCGTGTGCTGTTGACCGTGCACAGCCTGGGGCATGTCGGGACTGGCGTTGGCTATGCGATGTTGGAAGATGCGCGCGGTCGTGAAGTTGCGCGGGTTGCAGTGCCTGCCCTGGAAGCGCCGTCGGATCTGTCGCCGCGGACGACGACCGTGGAGCTGGTGATGCCGGCCGGGTTCAAGCGCGAGGGAGCGAATGTGCGGGTTGGTCTGGATGGGGATGGGGCTGAGGTGACGAAGCTAAATAATCGCTTGCCGCTGCAGTGATTGTTCAAGCCCCTCTCCCAAAGGGAGAGGGGCTTTGCCGACTGTAGTGCCGAGCCATGCTCGGCAGAGGCTTTACCGGTAATGCCCTATGCCGAGCATGGCTCGGCACTACCGGCGTTGGTTGGATCGTCGGCTTCGCGGCTTACGCCGCTCCTACAAAAGCCGCCGGCTCACGCGTCCAGCCCCAGCTCTTTGCACTCACGCGCATACCAGCGTGGCGCATCATCGATCGGCTGGAATACGTGGCTGCGCTCCATCACGCGCTGGTAGACGTGCACCGAGATCGCAATCCGCTCGGTGTCGCTGTTGCGCAGCGTGTGGAACTCATCCGGTGGAATCAGGTTGCCTGCACTGCCTTTGCAGCCCAGCAGGCAATCGCGTGGTGCAAACCGGTAACGCTCACCATCGCGCTCCAGCATGCGGTACGGGGTGATCTCCAAGCTGCCCTGCCATACGCCCTCCACGCACCACAGGCCATCGTGGTCGTGCAGCGGCGTGCCCTGCCCTGGCCCCCAGGTCATGGCGATGATGCTGTAGCCATGTTCCGGGCTGCGGTAGATCTCGCGGCGTGCGTAGTGATCGTGCACGGGGGCGTGCACGCAGGCGGGCAGCACGATCTGCGGATCGCGGATGGCGCGTTCCAGCACGGCCTGCACCTGGGCGACCGTGCTGTGCGTATCGCTGGCCTGCAAGGCGGCGTCGATACCGTCCAGCAGGCGTTGGCGGCCGGCGAATTCGGGATGCGGCGATTGCAATGTCATCGCCGCAGTCTAGGCAAGGCAGGTAAAGATTCCGTTGAAACTATCTGCCGACCAGCTCAGAAGGTGCCGCGCTGGATGAAGGGCGCCTGCTGGTAGAGCCGACGTTCGCCGCCGCGTGGGTCGTCCATCTGCCGGCTTTGTGTGTCGAACAGCATCGTTTGTCGGCGTTCCAGTCCGTATTGCTGCCAATGCGGCAGACCGGCGTGGTTGGGATCGCCGCTTCGCGCGAAGGCCAGCAAGGCATCACTCATCGTGTCGGCAAGCTGTTGCATCGCCGCACCGTTGCCGGTGCGGGAACCGGGCTGGGTGTTGTTGTGGAACACCAGCGGGATATCCAGAGTGTGGAAGGCACGCAATCTGGCGGCGTCGCCATCACGGTCATAGCCGTCCAGCTGGTACGCCCAGGTCGGTGCGCCCTGGCGCGCGCGCGCTTCCAGCTCTTCCACCGCGCCACGCCAGGAGCGGCCAGCGGTGGTGGCGGCGAAGAACACTTCCGACGGCGTGTACTGCGGATACAGGCGGCGGTACTCGGCGATTACCACCGATGGCAGCAGGTCCACGTACTGCTGGGCTTCCAGCTTGGCTGGCAGGTCCTCCCAGCTCAGTTCGAAATTCTTCGGGTCGTTGCCGAGGAAGGCGCGAGTTTCGTCGTGGGTGTTGCCGATCACCATCGGGATGGTCGCCGACTGCTGCGGCGCCTGCGGCCAGAACGGATGCACCGGCAGGTTGCGCGCGTCCAGCACCGGGCCGACGTAGAGGCTGCTGTTCTCCACGCGCGAGGGGTCGCGCACTTTCACTGCCTCCAGCAGTTGCTGCATCGGCATGCGCCGCAGTGCTTGGGGATCGGCCTTGAGGTGATCGAGCACCAGCTGTGCGCGCTGCGTGGCCGCGCGGGGGCCGGCGGCGGTGGCCTGCTGGCCGCTCATCGTCCAGGCGCGGTGGAACAGGCCCTTGGCCGCCGGCATCGCCATCAGCGTGGCGATCTTGGCGCCGCCGCCGGACTGGCCGAACACGGTGACGTTGTCGGCATCGCCGCCAAATTCGGCGGCGTGCTGACGTACCCACTGCAGCGCCTGCACCAGATCAAGCTGGCCGACATTGCCGGAGTCGGCGAAGGTCTCATCGCCGAGCTGGGCCAGGTACAGATAGCCGAACAGATTGAGGCGGTGGTTGACTGTCACCACCACCACGTCACCGCGTCGGCTCAGGTTGCCGCCGTCATACAGCGGGTCGCTGCCGGAGCCGTTGTTGTAGGCGCCGCCATGGATGTAGAACAGGATCGGCCGCTTGCCGCCATCGCGCAGTGCTGGCGTCCACACGTTGAGGTAGAGGCAGTCTTCGCTGCCCGGGCCTTCGCTGCCGGTTTGCGGGGCCGCGGCTGCGTAGTCGAGCGCATCGCGTATGCCGCGCCAGGGGTGTTCCTGCAGGGCGGACTGGAAGCGGCGAGGCGCGGTGTCGGCACCGTAGGGGATGCCGCGGAATACGTGCGTGCCGTTCTCGGTCTGGCCGGCCAGGCGGCCGCTGCGGATGCGTGCCGGTGTTTGCCCAGCTGGAGTTGCTGAGGGTGGCAAGGCTGGTTGCTGCGGCCAGCAGGGTGGTTTGCTGGAGGAAGCTGCGGCGGGCGGGGTTGTTTGGGGTTTGCGGCATGGTGGCTGTCTTCTAGAAGGCGGCTGATTGGTGCGGGGGCCTGATGGTTTCCCCCTCTCCCCAACTCCTCTCCCGCAAGGGGAGAGGGGCTTGAGAGCGCTACTTCGGCAGAGGTATCTGTGATGCCATCCAGCTCAAGGCCAGTTGTGGCCATGCAGCGGTTGTGAGACCAACGGTGCCACGTGTGCCGAAGCCGTGGCCGCCATGTGGGAACAGGTGCATTTCGCTGCTGACGTTTGCACTGCGCAGGCTGTTGTAGAAAAGCAGGCTGTTGCCTACCGGCACCACGTCGTCATCGGCAGCATGCAGCAGGAAGGTGGCTGGTGTATCGGCACGGACCTGCAGCTGCATCGA
>QFOV01000261.1 GCA_003248565.1 Stenotrophomonas sp. | reverse complement strand
CGAAGCCAATCTGGCCGATGGCAAGCAACAGCTGCTGCTCACCGAGACCAGCAAGACCTGGGTGCCGCTGCACAACAGCCTGAAGTTCCTCAAGGATGGCCGCTTCCTGTGGTCATCCGAGCGTAGCGGCTTCCAGCACCTGTATGTCTCCAGCGCTGACGGCCGCAGCCAGACCGCGCTGACCTCGGGCAACTGGCCTGTCGATGAGCTGCTGGCCGTCGATGAAGAAGCAGGCACTGTCTACTTCCGTGCCGGTGTCGACTCCGCGCTGCGCAGCGAAATCTATTCCGTGCCGCTGGCCGGTGGCACGCCGACCAAACTGTCGAAGACCGCCGGCATGCACAGCGCCGCGTTCGCCAGGAACGCCAGCGTCTATGTGGACAGCTGGTCCAACAGCACCACGCCGCCGCAGATCGAGTTGTTCCGGGCCAATGGCGAAAAGATCGCCACTCTGCTCGACAACAACCTGGCCGACGCCAAGCACCCGTATGCCAGGTACCGCGATGCACAGCGTCCGGTCGAATACGGCACGCTGACCGCGGCCGATGGCAAAACGCCGCTGAATTACAGCGTGATCAAGCCGGAAGGCTTCGACCCGGCGAAGAAGTATCCGGTTGCCGTCTATGTCTACGGCGGCCCGGCCTCGCAGACCGTGACCGACAGCTGGCCCGGCCGTGGCGATCACCTGTTCAACCAGTACCTGGCCCAGCGCGGCTATGTGGTGTTCTCGCTGGATAACCGTGGCACGCCGCGTCGCGGCCGTGACTTCGGCGGCGCGCTGTACGGCGTGCAGGGCACGGTGGAAGTGGCCGACCAGCTCAAGGGCGTGGAGTGGCTGAAGGCGCAGCCGTGGGTGGATGGCAACCGCATTGGCGTGCAGGGCTGGTCCAACGGCGGCTACATGACCTTGATGCTGCTGGCCAAGGCCTCGGACCAGTACGCCTGTGGCGTCGCTGGCGCACCGGTCACCGATTGGGGCCTGTACGACACCCATTACACCGAGCGCTACATGAACCTGCCGGCAGCCAATGTCGATGGCTATCGCGAAGCACGGGTGCTGACGCACATCGCCGGGCTGACCTCGCCGCTGCTGCTGATCCACGGCATGGCCGATGACAACGTGTTGTTCTCCAATTCGACCGCCCTGATGAGCGCGCTGCAGCAGCGTGGCCAGCCGTTCGAGCTGATGACCTATCCGGGCGCCAAGCATGGGTTGTCGGGTGCGGATGCGTTGCACCGTTACCGGGTGGCTGAGAACTTCCTTGGGCGTTGCTTGAAGCCCTGAGGCGCGTTGTTGTTTTGATGTGTGGGAGAGGGGGCTTGCAGGCTTGAAGCCAAAAGCACCCCTCCCCAACCCTCCCCTTCGCTACGCGAAAGGGAGGGGGCAACGCTCAGCTCCCTCCCTTTGGCCAAAGGCCAAGGGGAGGGTTGGGGAGGGGTGCTCCTGCTGTTGCTGTTGCTCCTGCCCCAATCCCGAATCTCCAATCCGGCCCACCCCCACTTCCTACCCTTGCCGCCCCGGCAATGACTGCGTACGGTCAGCCCATCCCTTACGGAGCTGTCCATGAAGCCTCTCGTCCTCGCCGTCGCGCTCGCCCTTGCCGCCCCGCTGCCGCTCACCGCGACTGCCGCCGCACCGGCAACGACCAAGACAACCCCCGCTGCACCGGCCTGGGTTGCGCGCAGCAATGAGCTGGCGCAGATCCTGTTGCAGGCGCAGGCGCCGTTCCAGCCGGAAATGACCAGCTTCTTCGGCGTGCCCGGTTATGACGACAAGGTCGTCGATCTGGGCGCGGACAACGCCGCGCGCTACCGCGCCGCCATGAACAAGGCGCGCGACCAGTTGCGCGAGAAGCTGCAGGTCGAGCGCGATCCCAATCTGCGTCAGGACCTGGAGATCATGATCGGCGCCGCCGAGCGCAATATCGAAAGCAGCACCCTCAACGAGCAGCACCTGATGCCGTGGGTGGATGTGCCGCAGACCGTGTTCGGCGGCATCAACGGCCTGTTGTCCGACCAGGTGCCGGAAGCGCGCCGGGCCAAGGCACTGGACCGCCTCAATGCCTACCTCGGCAAGGCACCGGGCACGCAGCCGCTGGCCACCCTCGCGCGCCAGCGCTATGAGGAAAAGAGCGGCACGCCCAATCTGCTGCAGCCGACCAAGATCGAAGTGGATCAGGCGCTGGCCAATGTCGACACCTACATCGCCGGCATCGGCAAGCTGTTCGCCAAGTACAAGATCGACGGCGCCGATGCCTCGCTGGCCGAGCTGTCCACGCAGATGAAGGATTACATCGCCTGGACCAGCAAGGAGGTGCTGCCCAAGGCCCGCACCGACAACCGCCTGCCGGCCGAGTTGTATGCCTTCCAGCTCAAGGAAGTGGGCGTGGACATCGATCCGGCCCTGCTGATGCAGCGTGCCCAGCTCGAGTACATGGAAACCCGCGCGATGATGCGCCAGCTGGCACCGCTGGTGGTGCAGGCCAAGGGACTGAAGGTCGCTGACAACACCGACTACGTGGCGGTGATCCGCGCGCTGAAGCAGGACAAGATCAGCAACGACCAGCTTGAATCGCATTACCGTGGCGTCATCGATGCGATCGATCCGATCATCCACAGGCAGGGCATCGTCGATGTGCCGCAGCGTCCGCTGCAGATGCGCCTGGGCAGTGAAGCCGAAAGCGCCGCCTCGCCGGCACCGCATTACCTGCCGGCACCGCTGGTCGGCAACACCGGCCAGCAGGGCACCTTCGTGCTGCCGCTGGGCAACCCGGCCTCGGGTGAGAAGGCGCAGTACGACGACTTCAACTTCGGTTCGGCGGCGTGGACGCTGAGCGCGCACGAAGGCCGTCCCGGCCATGACCTGCAGTTCGCGGCGATGGTCGAGCGCGGCATCTCGCTGGCGCGCACCATGTTCGCCTTCAATTCCGTCAACGTTGAGGGCTGGGCGCTGTATGCCGAGGCCGAGATGGTGCCGTTCGAGCCGCTGGACGGGCAGATGATCGCGCTGCAGTTCCGCCTGCTGCGCGCCGCCCGCGCCATGCTCGACCCCGCCCTCAACCTGGGCCAGACCGATCGCGAGCGCGCCCGCAAGGTGCTGGTGGAAGGCGTTGGGCTGTCCGAGGCGATGGCCACGCAGGAACTGGACCGTTACACCGTGCGCGCGCCGGGCCAGGCCTGCAGTTACTTCTACGGCTACACCCGCATCATGGAACTGCGCATGCAGACCGAGCTGGCCTTGGGCGACAAGTTCGACCGCCTGGCATTCAACAACTTCCTGCTCGACCAGGGCCTGTTGCCGCCGGATCAGCTGGCCGCCGCGGTCAACGAAGTCTTCGTGCCGGCCCAGCGCCGCAAGTAAGCAAAAGGGCGCCGCAAGGCGCCCTTTCTCATTGGACATATTTTTTGTGGGAGCGGCGTAAGCCGCGAAGCCACCACATCATCAGATGGCATGGACAGCAACGACTTCAGCACCATCAGTTTCATTTTTGTGGGAGCGGCGTAAGCCGCGAAGCCACCACATCATCAGATGGCAAAGCTGCCAAGGCCTTCAGCACCATCAGCTTCGCGGCTTATGCCGCTCCCACAGCGCGCACAGAACAATGCCAGCCCAGGGCGCTTCATTCCTTGTCGTTTGAAGGCTTCACCGTCGTGCTGTCAGTTGCATCGGCCTCGAACAGATGCATCAGATCAGCGCGGGCATCGCGCGAGGTCTGCATCACCGCCACTTCGTCGTCGTACACCAGATGCTGCGCCTTGAGCAGCGCTTCATCGTGCTCGCGGAAACGCTGCACATGGTCGCGCGCAACATTTTCCGGGAAGCCGAGTGCGGTCAGTACACGCTCGCTGGCTTCAAGACTGGAGCCGAATACCTCGCGGAACGGTTCGGCCGACATGTCCAGCAGCTTCCACGCGTGCTGGCGGTTGCGCGCACGCGCCAGCACCGTCGCCTTGGGATACATGCGACGCACCAGCCGCACCGCACGCAGATTGGTGTCCGGGTCGTCCATCGCCATCACGAACACGCGGATGTGCTCGGCCCCGGCTGCGCGCAGCAGATCGGGGCGGGTTGGGTCGCCGTAGTAGAGCTGGTTGCCGAAGCGGCGCAGGTCCTTGACCGTGTCAGGGTCGGCTTCCAGGGCAACAAAGGGAATGCGCTGTGCGGTCAGCAGACGACCGACGATCTGGCCGAAACGGCCCATGCCGGCAATCAGCACCTTCGGCCGTTGCTCGCCTGCATCCTTCAGGGTCTCATCCGGCTCGGGTTGCGTTGGCCGCGGCGGCGGCTTGAGCTGCAACGTGCGTTGCAGCGCGAGCAGCAGCAAGGGCGTGATCGCCATCGACAGGCTGACCACCGCCACCAGCCGGTCGTGGTTGATCCGCCCAAGCAGATGCGCGCGCTCGGCTTCGTTGAACACCACGAAGGCGAACTCGCCGCCCAGCCACAACACGCTGCCAAGCATCAGTGCATTGCGCAGCGACATCCGCGCTGCCAGGCCGAGCGCGATCAGGATGGAGAACTTCACCGCCAGCAGAATGGCAACGCCCAGCGCGATGATCTCGGGTTCGGCGGCAACCCGCTTCAGGTCGATGCCCATGCCAACGGCGATGAAGAACAGACCAAGCAGCAGGCCCTTGAAC
>QFOV01000260.1 GCA_003248565.1 Stenotrophomonas sp. | reverse complement strand
CGCAAGTTCATCAAGGCGCTGAAGACCAAGGGCATCGAAGCGCTGACCTTCGCCACCCAGCTCGACGAAGCCGTGGCCGAGGGCGTGATCACCCAGGACGAGCGCAAGCTGCTGGAAGAACTGCGCGAGATCACCATGGATACCATCACCGTGGATGACTTCGAGCCGCACGAACTGCGTTCGGCCGGTTACTACGACCTGCCGGGCAAGCAGCGCCCGCAGCCGCAGCAGGCCGCGTAAGCCAAGCCACATGCAATACCGACGGCGGGCCTTGTGCCCGCCGTTTTCATATCAGGACACCATGCCATGACTGCGCCCCTGCTCTCGCTATACCGTCGTTTCACCCGCTGGCCAGCAGGAAACTGGCTGTTCTCACGCGCGGTCTGCTTCAAGGCACCCTATTTCGCCAGCATCTCGCCGCGGATCACCGCACTGGAGCCGGGCCGCTGCGAAGGCGTGATCCGCCAGCGCCGCCGCATCAGCAACCATATCGGCACGGTGCATGCGATCGCGATGTGCAATCTTGCCGAACTGGTCGGCGGCGTGATGGTGGATGCCAGCCTGCCGGCTGACATGCGCTGGATCCCCAAGGGCATGGAAGTGAAGTACCAGGCCAAGGCGCTGGGCGTGTTGAAGGCGGTGGCAACCCCGCAGCAGCCCATCATCAGTGCCGAGCACGGCTATGACTTGCCGGTGCAGGTCAGTGTCACCGATGCCGCCGATACCGAGGTATTCCAGGCCATCATCGCGATGTGGGTATCACCACGTCCCAGCCGCAGCGGAGGCTAGCCCATGCAGACCGCGGAATGGATGCTGCGTCTTGGCGGACTGCACTGTCTGGGCTTTGCCCTGTTCCACCTCGCGTTCTGGCGCTTGTTCGGCTGGAAACACGAGCTGGCAAAGCTCAGCGCAGCCAACCGCGCGATCATGCAGATACTCAACCTGCGCCTGATCTATGTGTTTGTGGGAATGGCCGTGCTGTCACTGGCGTTCACCCGCGAACTGCTCGATACCCGGCTGGGGCACGTGGTGTTGGCGTTCATGGCCGTGTTCTGGCTGGGCCGCGCCATCGAGCAATTCGTTTTCCTGCGCATCAATGACTGGCGCGTGCACCTGCTGACCGCCTTGTTCGTGCTCGGTGCGGTGCTGTACGCAGTACCGTTGTGGCTGGGATTCGCGCGCCACATCAGCCACTGATCCAAAGCGATGCCCTGTAGTGCCGAGCCATGCTCGGCAGGGGCGTTACAAGCCAACCCATCCGTAGCGCCGGGCAATGCCCGGCACGGGCTTAACGGGCAATGCCCCTGCCGAGCATGGCTCGGCACTACAGCGCGCGTAGCAGCAACGCGACGATTGCGGGTACGGCCTGCACGTAGAAGATGCGCGGGCTGACGCTGTACGCGCCATAGGCACCGGCCACTACCACGCAGACCAGCGAGAAGGTCACCAGCACCGGCTGCGCCAGCACCAGCCCGGTGATGATGCCGGCAGCGAGGAAGCCGTTGTACAGGCCCTGGTTCGCCGCCAGCACCCGCGTGGCCTGCGCTTTCTCCGGCGTGTTGCGGAAGGTCTTCAAGCCCTGCGGCTTGGTCCACAGGAACATCTCCAGCACCAGGAAGTACACATGCAACACCGCCACCAGCAGTGTCACCGCCATCGCACTCACGCCCAATACGCTCATCGTCATCTCATCCTCGCAGCACGGCGGCAACCCGCCGCAGGGTAATCACTCAACGATCCTGCGGCAGCTTCTTCTCTTCGCGCAAGACACCCAGCGCCGACAGCGTCATGAACACGGCCACCGCGGCACCGCCGACGAATACCGCCTGCGAGCCAAGCAACGACAGCCCCTTGTGCACCCAGGCGAAGGTCAGGTCGGCACCGCGGTAAACAACGGTATCGATTGCCGCACCGGCCTTGTAGCGCCATTGCCGGTCTACCCGCGTATAGATCGTCTCGCGGGCAGGTTTGCCCAACGAGAATTCGCTGGCGCGGGTCAGCACCTGGATCACCGCCACCATCACCGGCAACGGTGACGCCGCCGCGATCGAGAAGCCGACGATGATCGCGAACCCCGGAATCAACAGCGCCGGCGCCACGCCGTAGCGCGACAGCAACCAGCGGGTCAGGCCCAGCTGGATGATCAGGGTCAAGGCATTCACCGCCAGGTCGATGCGCGAATAGAACGCGGTGCTGGCCGCTGGATCGGTGATCATGCGCCGTACGATCGAGGCCTGCTCGTTGTACAGCATGGTCCCCACGCCGACCCCGAATATGACCATCAGGGCCAGCCAACGCAGCAGCGGCTCGCGCGCAATCAGCTTCAGTCCATCGAACACGCTGCCGCCCATCGGCTGCTCGCCATCGGCCAATTGCTGTTCGCGTTCGCGCCGCACCGCCCACGGCCGCAGCTTCCAGATGCAGAACAGGCAGATCGACAGGAAGCCGGCCGAGACCAGCATCAGGTTGGCGATGCCGACGCGCTGCACCAGCGAGCTGGTGATGATCGGTCCCAGGAATGCGCCAACCGTGCCGGCCGCGCCGATGTAGCCGTAGAACGCACGCGCCTGCACGTTGGAGAACACGTCGGCCATGAAGCTCCAGAACACCGCCACCGCGAACAGGTTGAAGACGGTGATCCAGAAGAAGAACGCCATGCCCCGGCCCGGGATGTTGCCGCTGAACATCGCGTAGAACACGAACAGGGTGAAGATGAAGAAGCCATACACCAGCGGCAGGAACACCCGTCGCGGATAGCGGCTGACCAGCCAACCGTACAGCGGCTGCAGCACCAGCATGATCAGGAACACGCAGGAGAACAGGAACTGAAGGGTGAAGTCCTTCAGCGGCATGCCATGGGCCGCGAACCAGGCGATCAACCCGGGCGGGAACAGGGCCTCCATGTCCGCCGATGCCGCCATCGCCTCACGCACCGGGCGCAGCACGTAGTAGCCGCTGAGCAGGCAGAAGAAGTACAGGAACGACCACCACAGCGGTGGCGAGCCACGCAGCGCCAACATCAGTCGATGCACTGCACCGGGTCCGCGCGGAACGGTCATGCGGCACCCCGACACAGCGGGTGGCGAGAGGACGGCGGCATCGGGGAACTCCGGTGGGACTCGGCGGAGCGCGTACGTTATCTAATGCACTGCAACATCGCCAGTGCGGCAGGGCTTACCCCGATACAACGCGCCGTTCTATCCTGAGTGACCGGGGACGGAGAAGGCTGTGAAGGAATTCGACTACATCATCGTCGGCGCAGGCTCGGCCGGCTGCGTACTGGCCAACCGGCTCAGCGCCGACCCGCAGCTCCGGGTGTTGCTGATCGAAGCCGGGCCCCGCGATTGGCACCCCTTCATCCACATGCCGGCGGGCATCGCCCGGCTGGTCAACAACCGCCGCGTGAACTGGAGCTACGACACCGAGCCGGAGCCAGCGCTTGGCAACCGCCGCCTGTGGTGGCCGCGCGGCAAGGTGCTGGGCGGCTCCAGCTCGATCAATGCCATGTGCTACGTGCGCGGCGTAGCGGGCGACTACGACCGCTGGGCGGCGGCCGGTGCCAGCGGTTGGAACTGGGACAGCGTGCTGCCATGGTTCCGCCACAGCGAAGGCAATGCGCGTGGCGCCGATGCCCTGCATGGTGCAGATGGTCCGCTTCAGGTGACCGACCTGCGCCATGTCAATCCACTCAGCCACGCCTTCATCGCCGCCGGGCAACAGGCTGGCCTTGCGCACAACACCGACTTCAACGGCGTCCAGCACGAAGGGGTTGGGTTGTACCAGGTGACGCAGAAAGATGGCGCGCGTTGCTCCTCCGCGGCCGCCTATCTCGCCCCAGTGCGTTCGCGCAACAATCTTCAGGTGATCACCGGCGCGCTGGTGGAACGGCTGCAGATCGACGCTGGCGGCGTTACCGGCGTGCACCTGCGTGTGGGCGGCAAACGCCAGCACTACCGCGCGGCCGCCGAAGTGCTGCTCAGCGCCGGCGCGATCAACTCGCCGCAACTGTTGATGCTGTCCGGCATCGGCCCCGCCGATGCGCTACGCGCGCAGGGCATCGACGTCCAGCTCGACCAACCCGGCGTCGGTGCCAACCTGCAGGACCACCTGGATATCTGCACGCTGTACCGCAGCGTGCCGGGCGTCAGCTACGACCGCGCCAGCGAGATCATGATCGGCTTGAACTACTTCCTGCGCGGCCATCAAGGTGCAGGCACCAGCAATGTTGCCGAGGCCGGCGGCTTCGTGCGCTCGCGTTTCGCACCGGACGAGCGCGCCGACATCCAGTTCCATTTCGTTCCGGCGATGCTCGACAACCACGGCCGCAATCGCCTGCCCGGCGACGGCTACACCCTGCACGCCTGCTACCTGCATCCGCGCAGCCGTGGCCGCATCAGCCTGACCAGCGCCGACCCGGTCGCACCCGCGCGCATCCAGGCCAACTACCTGAGCGATGCAGAAGGCTTCGATCTGAAGATGATGATCGAGGCCGCACGCCTGAGCCGCGACATCCTGCAGCAGGCCGCGTTCGCGCCGTGGCGGAAGTCTCCGCTGTTCCCCGCCGATGAGCACCTGGACGATGCCGGCCTGGAAGCCTTCATCCGCGCCAAGGCCGAGACCATCTACCACCCGATCGGCACCTG
>QFOV01000259.1 GCA_003248565.1 Stenotrophomonas sp. | reverse complement strand
AGGGTTGCAGAGTTCGCTTTCGGCCCAGCGGGCGCCGGCTTCCACCGCATCCAGTGCGCTGCCGCCAGCGGCCAACACCTTCCATGCGGCTTGGTTGGCCCCTACGCCGAAGTCCCAGGTTGAGACCACGCGCGCCCCGTTGGCGGCCACCGGCGATGCCAGCAGCCCCGGCGCCGCACTGCCCAATGCGCCGATCAGGGCGGTCGACTGCAGGAACTGTCTGCGGGTACTCATGCCTGGGTTCTCCTGAGTTGAGTCAGCGTGCTGCGAGTTTGTCCACGTGCCAAGCCAAGGCACCGAGTACACCGAGCTCACCATGTTCTACACGCCAGACCGGCACGTGCCGCAGCGCCTGCGACAGGCGATCTTTTGCAAGGAAGCGTTGCTGGAAGCCACCGGCATGCAGCGGGCCGCTCAAATGACCGGTGATGCCGCCGGTGAGGTAAACCGCACGCGCGCCAAAGGTCAGTGCGAGGTCACCCGCCAGGCTGCCCAGCCATGCGCAAAAAACCTCGATGCTTTCCGCGGCCAACGGGTCTGTGCCGGCGGCTGCGACCAGATCAGCGGGACTGCGCCATTGCGGCGTGCTGCCACGCAGTTCGCACAAGCTGGTGTAGAGCGTCAGCAAGCCCGGGCCGGACAGGATCCGCTCGTTGTCGATGTGCGTGTACTGCCGCGACAGCAGGCGCAATACGTCCTGCTCCAGTGGCGTGGAGCCTGCCAGCGCCGCATGCCCCGCTTCACTGGCGAGTACCGAGGGATTACCGCCAGGCAGATACACGGCGACGCCCAATCCGGTGCCGGGGCCGAGCACCACAGCCGGACCTGGCACCACCTGGGTGGGATCACCGCAGATCAGATGCAGCGCGTCGGCATCGGCATGCGCCATGGCCTGCGCGACAGCAACGAAATCGTTGATCAGCTCCAGCGTTTCCAGACCGGAGTCGCGGCGGGTTGCCCCCAGCGACACCGGCCATGCCAGGTTGGTGTTGAGCAGCGTGTCGCCATCAAGCACGCCTGCGATGGCCACGACGGCGTGTGCGATCTGTGGTGCGCTGGTTTCGCGCGCCAGCCAGTTGGCGTAATCGAGCAGGATCGCGGCAAGACTGGGATGTTCGGCGCAGGTGTACTTGCGGAAACCCCGGACGCTCAACGCACCGTTGGCATCCAGCCGGGTCCAGCCAAGACGTGCATAGGTGCCGCCTACATCCGCGCCGATGATGGCGCTCCCCGATTCAGAATCCTGGATTGCTTCGCTGCGGGCCGCGTCATCCAACGCCGGTCTGCTCATTCGTGTGCCCGCTTTTGCTGCATATCCAGGAAACGCTCAATTTGTGGTGGGCGCATGATGCGGTATCGACTGCGGCATTGAAAGCGGCCTCAAGTCAGGTGCCGCAGGGCACGCCAGGTCCACCAGCCCAGGGCGGTCATCGACAACGAGCCGCCCAGGTGCAAGCCAATGGTGACCAGTCCCCAGCCCAGCTGCTGGCGCTGCAACAGGTAAACCACTTCGGCCGAAAAGGTCGAGAACGTGGTCAGGCCACCCAGCAGCCCGGTGACCATGAACAGCCGCCACTGCGGTGACAGTTCGGGCCGGCTGGCGAAGAATGCCAGCGCCAGCCCGATGACGTAGCCACCGAGCAGGTTGGCGGTCAAAGTCCCCAGCGGCACGGTGTTGTGCAGCGGGTTCAACCAAAGACTCAGCCCGTAGCGCAGCCAGGCACCGAGTGCCGCGCCAATACCGATGGCCAGGAAGGACTGCCACATGGATTCACGCTCCAGGCACGGGTTGGCGGATGGCGGTCATTTGCGCTGCGCGCGGGCCTGCTCGCGGGCGGTGCGCAGGCGATCCAGCTTGTCTTTCAGCTTGATCTCCAGGCCGCGCTCCACCGGCTTGTAATAAACCTGTTCGCCCATCTCATCCGGGAACGCGGTCTGGTCCAGCGCGATACCGCCTTCGACATCGTGGTCGTACTGGTAGCCCTGGCCGTAACCCAGCGTCTTCATCAGACGCGTCGGTGCGTTGCGCAGGTGCATCGGCACCGGCTGGGTGCCGTACTTGGCGATGTCGGCACGGGCCGCGTGCAGCGACATATAGGCGGCGTTGGATTTGGCGGTGCTGGCCAGGTAAACAACCAGGTTGGACAGCGCGATATCGCCTTCCGGTGCGCCGATGCGGTCATAGGCGTTCCAGACATTGATCGCCATTTCCAGCGCACGTGGATCTGCCAGGCCGACGTCTTCCACCGCCATGATGGTCAGCCGGCGCAGCAGGTAAGACGGATCGCAGCCACCATCGAGCATGCGTGCCAGCCAGTAGATGGCGCCGTCCGGGTTGGAGCTGCGCACCGACTTGTGCAGTGCCGAGATCTGGTCGTAGAACTGCTCGCCGTTCTTGTCAAAGCGGCGGGTGCGGTCGGCCAGCACCTGCAGCAGGGTTTCCGGGGTGATTTCACCGCCCTCGCCTGCGGCCAGTTCTGCGGCGATTTCCAGCAGGGTCAGGGCGCGGCGCACGTCGCCATCGGCGGCCCTGGCGATTTCCAGCAACGACTCGGCCGAGACCGTGATTTCCTGCTCACCCAGCCCGCGCTCGGTGTCGTCCAAGGCGCGCTGCAGCGCTTCCACCACGTCTTCGGGCGACACCGATTCCAGCACATGCACGCGGCAGCGCGACAGCAATGCAGAGTTCAACTCGAACGAGGGATTTTCGGTGGTCGCACCGACGAAAATGATCGTGCCGCGCTCGATGTGCGGCAGGAAGGCATCCTGCTGCGCCTTGTTGAAACGGTGTACCTCGTCGACGAACAGCACCGTACGCCGCCCTTCAGCAAAGCGCTGCGCGGCTTCGGCCAGCACCTGGCGCACGTCCGGCAGGCCGGACAGCACGGCGGAAATCGCACGGAACTCGGCATCGGCGTACTGAGCCAGCAACAAGGCCAAGGTGGTCTTGCCGCAGCCCGGCGGGCCCCACAGGATCATCGAATGCACGCGCCCGGATTCGACCGCGCGGCGCAGCGCCGTGTTGGGTGCGAGCAAGCGCTTCTGGCCGACCATCTCGTCCAGTGCACGCGGACGCATGCGCTCGGCGAGCGGACGCATATTGTCCCGGTCTGCTGTCAGCAGGTCGGCGGGAGCTTCATCAAGAAAGATATTTCGGGATCTGGCCACGCCTGCATTCTAGCAGCGTGGCCGCCCTGCCCTGGTCTCAAAAGCCCGGCTTGGGTTCAGCGGTCGCCGACGACGTCGACGTCCTTGCCCGGCACGAAGCGGAAGGTGCCTGCAGCAAAGCTCGGGTTCTTCTTCCAGCCGCTGAAGGTGATGATGGTGCGCTGGCCGACCGCGTCGGTCAGCTCCATCCGCGACAGCGCGCCACCGGAGAAGCCCAGTGCGGCGACATCGAAGCTGGCCTGGGTATAGCGCTTGGGCGTGAGCGACAGCCACTGCATGCCATCACGTGGCGCAGCTTCTTCGCTGATGTCGTACTGCTGTTCCAGCAACGCCGGGTTGATCAGGGCGGTGAGCGGATTGTTCTGCTCCTCGGTGCCCTGCGGGCTGACTCGGGCCTGCTCCAGGTCCGGCTCGTAAACCCACAGCTTGCTGCCGTCGGCGATGATCAGCTGCGGATGCGGGCGGGTGTATTCCCAGCGGAACTGGCGCGGTGCAGACAGCGCCACACGGCCGCTGGACGATTCCTTGACCCGGCCACGCTGATCCACCACCTGCTGCGCAAACTGCCCATCAAGGCCGCGCAGGCCGCTGGTGAAGGACTTCAGGTCGTCGCGGGCGCCGGCATGGGCATCCGCAGCAAGGCCGGCACAAGCCAGGGCAACAGCAAGAACGGAGTGGCGCAGAAATGCAGTCATGGCGGCTTGGGATAGTTGTGTCGTTGGTGAGGCAGAGTCTGCCTCTTGCAAACTGAATGGGCGGCAATCAATCGCTGAATGCCGCCCTTTCGTTCAGTGCTTGGGCGGCGGCGGAGCCAGCACAGTGCGGTCGCCATTGTGCTCGGGCGCGGTAACCACACCGGCCGCTTCCATTGCCTCGATCAGGCGCGCGGCGCGGTTGTAGCCGATCTTCAGGCGACGCTGCACACCGGAAATGGAGGCGCGGCGGGTTTCGGTGACGATGCGCAGGGCTTCGTCGTAGAGCGGATCGGACTCGTCGCCACCGCTGCTACTGCTTTCCGGCAGGCCGTTGGCACCAACCACCACGCCATCGCCCATGGTCTGCACTTCGTCCAGCACGCCCTCGATGTAATCGGTGGGGCCGCTGGCCTTCAGGTGCTCGACCACGCGGTGCACTTCCTCGTCGGAGACGAAGGCACCGTGGACGCGGTCCGGCATGGCGGTGCCCGGCGGCAGGTACAGCATGTCGCCGTTGCCCAGCAGCGCTTCCGCGCCGGACTGGTCGAGGATGGTGCGCGAGTCGATCTTGGAGCTGACCTGGAAGGCGATACGGGTCGGGATATTGGCCTTGATCAGGCCGGTGATCACGTCCACCGACGGGCGCTGCGTGGCCAGGATCAGATGGATGCCGGCCGCACGTGCCTTCTGCGCCAGGCGCGCGATCAGCTCTTCGACCTTCTTGCCGACGATCATCATCATGTCGGCGAATTCGTCGATGAAGATGACGATGAACGGCAGCG
>QFOV01000258.1 GCA_003248565.1 Stenotrophomonas sp. | reverse complement strand
GTAACGCGTCTTCAACATCGCCCACGCCGAGCGCAATGCCAGCGCTTCACCACCGGCCGGGCGGCCCGGGCGCTCGCCGTCGTTCCAGGCGTAGACGTCCAGATGTGCCCACACCTGGCCTTCGTTGATGAAACGCTCCAGATACAGCGCTGCGGTCACCGAACCGGCCATGCGCGAGCCGGCGTTGGCCAGGTCGGCAATGCCGCTGTTGAGGTAGCGCAGGTAGGGACGCCACAACGGCATGCGCCACACCGGGTCGCGGGTGCTGTCGCCCGCCTGCAACCACTGGTTGGCCAGGGTGTCGTCATTGGCGAACAAGGCCGGCAGGTCCGGGCCCAGCGCGATGCGTGCGGCACCGGTAAGGGTGGCGAAATCGAGGATGGTGTCCGGGTTCTGCTCGCTGACGTAGGTCAGCGCGTCGCACAGCACCAGGCGGCCTTCGGCGTCGGTGTTGTCGATCTCCACGGTGATGCCCTTGCGGGTGGTGATCACTTCGCCGGGACGGAAGGCATCCGGGCCGACGGCATTTTCCACCGCGGCCACCACCAGGGTCAGCTGCACCGGCAGCTGCTGCGCCATCACCAGACCCGCCAGGGCGATGGCGTGGGCGGCACCGCCCATGTCCTTCTTCATGTTGCGCATACCGTCGGCCGGCTTCAGGTCCAGGCCGCCGGTGTCGAAGCACACGCCCTTGCCGACCAGTGCCAGATGCGGCGCACCCGCGTTGCCCCAGCGCAGCACGATCAAGCGCGGCGCGCGATGCGAGGCGCGGCCAACCGCGTGGATGGTGGGGAAGTTCATTTCCAGCAGTTCGTCGCCGGCAATCACTTCCAGCTCGCCGCCATGGGCTTGGACCAGATCGCGCGCGGCGTCTTCCAACTGCTGCGGGCCCATGTCTTCGGTCGGCGTATTGACCCAGTCGCGCACGCGCAGGCAGGCGGTCACCACGTCCAGCACTTCAGCGGCCGGGCTTGCCAGCAGCTGTGCAGCCGGGCGTGCCAGCTTGCGGTAGCGGTCGAAGCGGTAGCTGCCCAGGCCCCAACCGATCTGCAGGTTGGCGCTGCTGCTGGCGTCCAGTTCGTTGGCAACCTGCCAGGTGGTGCCGGCCGGCAGCGCAAACGGTGCATGCGCATAGGCGTAGGCATCGGCATGGTCGCCAACGCCGAGCACGGCGCCGGCAATGCCGTTGTCGCCGGGCAACAACAGCACGCTGTTCGGTGCGGCGTTGAACTGTTGTGCTGCGGCCCAGGCCTGCACGGCGGCCGGCTGCTGTGCCTTCCACGCGGCGAAGCCGTCGCGGTCCAGCACGTACAGCGGCAGGGCGTTGCTGGAATCGGTGGTGTAAGCGGTAATCGGGGTCATGGTGTTCTCTTGCGTCTGCTGGCGGCCGTGGGCTTAGCGCTGCTGCGAGGATGCGTTCGCATCCAACCAGTCGGCCAGTCCGGTCAGGGTGTCGAACTGCAGGTCAGGCTGCAGTTCGGTGTGGGTCCATGAATGTTCTTCGCGGTTGATCCAGCAACCACGCAGGCCGGCGCGCATCGCACCGGCTACGTCCATCTCGGCGTGATCGCCGACGTGCAGTACATGCGCGTGCTCAACCCCAAGGCGTTCGCAGGCGGCATGGAAGATGCCCGGGTCCGGCTTGGCCGCACCGAATTCGCGCGAGCCCAGCTGGAAGGCGAACAACTCGCCGATGCCAATGCGCTGCAGGTCGGCATTGCCGTTGCTCACTGCTGCCACCGGCACGCGCGCGGCGATGCGGCGCAGTGCGGCCAATGCATCGGGGTAGAACTCGACCTGGTTGCGCGCGGCGTAGAACGCTTCGTAGGCCGGGTCGAGCAGGTCCATGCTGGCGCCACTCTTTTCCAGCGCTTCGGCCAGGGTCAGCCGGCGCAAGGCGCTGAGGTCGTAGTGCAGATGCGGGTTGTCGCGGAACGAGCGTTCGCGCAGCTCACGCATGGCGGTGACCGGGTACATGCTGGCGGTGGCCGGGCTGTGCTGCAGCATCCAGTCGTGCAGCACCTGGTCGATGCGGGCACCGATGGGGGCGAACGGCCACAGGGTGTCGTCCAGATCGAGGGTGATGGCGAGTACGGGGAAATTCATCCGGCCATTTTACGCCAAGCCCATGAGCCGGGCCTGTAGGGGCCGTGGCTGCCCGATCTTGCTTGTGGGAGCGGCGTGAGCCGCGAAGCCGGCAGATCATCAGTTGGCATGGCCCCGGATTGCTGCAGCGGCGTAGCCCGGGTAAGCGCAGCGCACCCGGGAAGTGGGCGCGCGCTGATGTCTGGCGTTGTCTGCAAACGGTCCCGGGTGCGCTGCGCTTACCCGGGCTACGTTGCTGACACATCTTCAGTTGGCAGAGGTGCTGGTTGCTTCAGCATTGTCAGCTTCGCGGCTTACGCCGCTCCTACAAAAGCGGCGCTTATTCCAGCAGCTTTGCCCAGCCGTGCATGCCGTCGACGCGGCTCAGCACCAGCTTCACGCAGACCAGCAGCGGCACTGCCAGCAGCAGGCCGATCATGCCCCACAGCCAGCCGAACAACATCAGTGCCAGGATAAGCATCAGCGGTGAGATCGCCATGCGGCGGCCGAGCACGATGGGCGTGATCAGCTGCCCCTCCAGCGTATGCAGGGCCAGGTAGGCCAACGCCGGCAGCAGGGCGGTCAGTGGGTCGCGGAACTCGACGAAGCCCATCAGCAGCATCAGTACGATGCCGATCAGTGGCCCCACGTACGGGGCGAAATTCAGCAGCGCGGCCACCGTGCCCCACAGCAAGGCCTCGGGCAGAGCGATGCCGAGCAGCATCAGCACGCCGGACAGGATCAGGCCAAGGCCGACGTTGATGAGGGTGATGGTCAACACGTAACGGGATATCTCGCGCTCGATCGAGCGCAGTATCTCGGCGGTGAAGCGCTTCTGCTGGCGATTGGGCAGCAGCGCGATCACGTGCCGCTGCAGGTTTTCGCCGTAGGTCATGAAGAACAGGGTCAGCAGCACCACCGCCAGCGCCGATGCGGCCAGCTTGGGCGTGCGCACCAGTGCTTTGTAGGGATCGTCGAGCTGGGTGCGGATCACCTGCACCTTGCGGTTGCCTTCGCCGCCGGCAGCGCGGGCGAAGCTCTCTGCCGCCAGGTTGGCCTGCTGCACCGGTTTGACGAAATCCTGCACCTGCCGTGAGATCTGCCGCATCTGCTGCGGCGCTTCCTGCACCCATTCGGTGGCCGGGCCGGCCAACTGCACGGTCAGCGCGGCGCTGCCGGCCAGGCCTGCCGCCAGCACCAGCAGTGCGCCGAGGAAGCGCGGCAGGTGCAGTTTCTGCAGCAGGCGGATGATGGGGTTGCCGATCAGCGCGAAGAACATCGCCAGCAGCACCGGCAGGATCACTTCCTGCGCGGCCCACAGCGTATAGCCCACCGCCAGCGTCGCCAGTACCACCAAGGCGACTGGCGCGCGCGGGCGTGGCGCAGGGGCTTCAGCGGGGCGGGGTGTGGCTTCGGGCAACGGGTCAGACATGCGGGCAGCGCTCCGTGAACGGAACGGCGCGCGGTGGCGCCGTGCTCAGGATTCTGACAGTTCTGTCGCCGCTTCGGCGGGGCCGGGTGGCGTGCTGTTGCTGCACGCCGTGCTGGCTGCCGCGGCGGGCGGCGGCGGGCTGTCCTCGTCGTCGCCTTGATCGGCATCGTCATCGGCCGCCGCCTGCCCGGCCATCACCCCGGCCGCTGCCGCAGCGGCGGCAAACGAGGCGACCGAAGCCTGCGCACTGCTGACCAGCCCGGACACCGAGCCGATCATCTGCAGCCAGTCCAGCTTGCCGGCCAGGAAGCCGCCAGCCAGGCCGACCACCACGATGCGACCGGGTGTCCATGCACTGCGCCAGCTCTGGTTGAGCTGGTCCCAGTGCTGGGTGGCTTCCTCGCCACGCACCTGCACCACGGCTTCGGCGCGGCGCACACGGCGTTGCAGGGCTTCGAAATTCACGGTGTGTTCTCCCCGGGGATCTTCACTTCGGCATCGGGGTCTTCGCCGGTTGGTTCGTCGAACAGACCCAGCCGCGACAACTGCCGGCGGGTGGCGTGCATGCCGGTGTGGTGGAAGAAGTACGACACCCGCCAGATCGCGTAGCCGGTGACGGCCAGGCTGGTGAGGGTGGGGATCAGCAACGAGACGAACAGCGACAAGCCCACGTATTGCAGCATCGCCACCGCCGTGGCCGCCAACAGCAGCCAGGCCGAGGCGCCGAATACGATGGCCACGCCGCTCCATGCCAGGGAACGACCAAACGCGCTGCGCGCCAGGGCCAGGTCGGCCGACGCCAGCCGGCGCAGGGAGCGCAGCGTGTTGGAAGCCGAGTCCAGCGTCTGCCGGCCGGCCGCGCCAACCTGACGGATGCTTTCTTCCAGCCCGGGCGCCTGGCCCGGGGTGGAATCGTCGCCAGTGGGCGGTGTTGCCTTATCGCTCACGCCGATCAGTCGTTGCTGCGGGCGAGCTTGGCAATGATCCAGCCAGCGGCGAAGGCCACGCCGAACGAGGCCAGCGGACGCTCACGGATGAGGTCGGCGGCGCTGTCGATCAGGTCCTTGCCCTTGTCCATCAATGCATCGACCTGTTCCTTGGCGGCGGCACCGCCAAGTTCAGCGGCGGCCAGGCCGGACAGCGCGCTGTCGGACAGTTCGGCCTTCATGTTGGCCTTGCCCAGACGCAGTTCGTCGCCGGCGGCACCGGCAGCGCCCTTGACGGCCGAGCCAGCGGCGGAAGCGGCGGACTTCAGGTGTGCGCCAGCCTCGCCCAGGTGTTCCTTCATGTTCTCGGTATTGGTGGGGCTCATCGTGATCTCCTGGTTTCAGCGGGTGCGCCGGATGGCGCGCGGTTGCAACAGAACTCAACAAATAGCAGTTGCCGGGTGTAAACAACGTTACGCCGGCACCACAAGATGCTCACCTGGGCATCATCGCATCATCAATTGGCCGCGCTGGCTGCCACCGCGCAGGATGTTCAACACCAGCTGTGGCGGGCGTTGGCCGAAGCTGGCGCGCCAGCCGGCGAGGTCGGTGAACGCACCGCTGCTGGCCGCGAGAATCACATCGCCACCGGCCAAGCCCGATTGCGCGGCGCGGCTGCCGCGCGCCACTTCGCTGACCAGCACGCCGTTGATGCCGGCCTGGCGCAGCGATTCGGGCAGGTCGGCGAAAGTGGCGCCGCTCAGGCGCGGATCGAGCGTATCGCCTGCGACTGCACGTGGTTGTTCCTTCAAGGTGGCCTTGAGCTGCAGCGGCTTGCCGTCGCGGCGCACCTCCAGATCAACCGTGCGGCCGACCGTGGAGAGCCCTTCAAAGTTGTGCAGGGCCTGTGCGCTGTCCACGCGCTGGCCATTGATCGCGGTTACCACGTCGCCAGCCTTTACTCCGGCAGCGGCTGCACCGGAACCGGCCAGCACGCGCGTTACCAGCGCGCCGCGGGCTTCTTCCAGGCCCAGGCCCTGGGCGATCTGCGGGGTCAGGTTCTGGGTTTCCACGCCCAGCGTGCCGCGCACCACCACGCCCTTGGTGATCAGCTGCTCGACCACGTCACGGGCCAGGTTGGACGGAATCGCCAGGCCCAGGCCGATGTTGCCGGCCATGCTGCCCTGCGGGTTGTAGCTGGCGGTATTGATGCCGACCAGCTGGCCGTTGAGGTTGACCAGTGCGCCACCGGAGTTGCCGGGGTTGATCGAGGCATCGGTCTGGATGAAGTTCTGGTAGCCCAGCCCACGGATGCCGCTGCGGCCCACCGCCGAGACGATGCCGGAGGTGACGGTCTGGCTGAAGCCGAAGGGGTTGCCGATCGCCACGACGAAGTCACCCACACGCAGCTGGTCGCTGTTGCCCAGTGGCAGCGCGGTGAGCTTTTCGGCGGGGATGCGGATCAGGGCGATGTCGGTGTCGCGGTCCGAGCCGAGGAACTCGGCCTTGACCGTGCGGCCGTCGGCCAGGGTGACCTGTACGTCGTCGGCGTTCTCGACCACGTGGTGGTTGGTCAACACGTAGCCGCGCGCTGCATCGATGATCACGCCCGAGCCCAGCGACTCGTTGATGCGTTCCTGTGGCACCTGCGGGAACAGGCGGCGGAAGAAGGGGTCGTCAAAGAAGGGATTGCGTACCCGCACCACCTGCTTGGTGTTGACGCTGACCACGGCCGGCATGGCCTGTTCCAGCATCGGCGCCAGTGACGGCACCGCCTGTCCGGCGACGGCGGCCGGCAGCGCGGCGGTGGTTGGCAAGACCGTACTCAGCGAGGCAGCTTCGGCGCGGTTGTCCAGGTGGGCATTGATGGCGGTGGCAGTGAAACCACCAAAGGCGGCGGCCAGGGCCAGGGTCAGCAGGGTCGGGATGGGTCGCATTGCCGGGGGTTCCATGCGGGGGCGCCCGAGGGCGGCGCCGGGGTGGGGCGGGTTGCTGAACACGAGTGTGGCGGGGGGCAGTTAAATCGGCAATGAAACTTCTGCATTGCCGCAATCCCAAGAGGCCCAAGCCCTGCACGGAATGCAATAGAGAAGACGTACATTTTTCGTTTGACATCACCCCGTGGGTGGGTAAGCTTGGTCGGGTCATCACCCACTAGATGTTGGGTTGATGTGAAAAGCGTCCCCAAGCAGTAGGGTTTAGTGCTCGGGGTGCAAGCACCCCAACGGAAGGCGTGCAATGACCGCGACAGTGATGCAGAAAACCGGTTTTTCCCGGAATCCCCTCATCCCGCCGACAGGCGCGTAAGTACGCGCCTGCGCGTCGCTGTCTTTGCTGCCCGGCCTGTTTGGGAAAAGAAGATCGCACCGCAAGGTGCCCCAGGAGAGTTTCCACAATCATGAGTACGGTGCGTCTGGAAGTGGTCAGCAATCAAACCAAGTCGGACATGATCCCTCTGCAGCCTGCCTCGCAGGACATCTGGGAAAAGAAGTACCGCCTCACGACCAAGGCGGGCGAAGCGCTGGACGCCGATATCGACGGCACCTACCTGCGCGTGGCCCGTGCCCTGGCGGATGCCGAGGCGACCGACGACAAGCGCGCCTACTGGTATGAGCGCTTTGCCTGGGCCCTGCGCCGTGGCGCAATCCCGGCTGGCCGCATCACCTCCAATGCCGGCGCGCAGCAGCACAAGCCGGCCACCAGCACCATCAACTGCACCGTGTCGGGCACCATCACCGACTCGATGGACGGCATCCTGGAGAAGGTCCACGAAGCGGGCCTGACCCTGAAGGCCGGCTGCGGCATCGGCTACGAGTTCAGCACCCTGCGTCCGCGCGGTGCCTTCGTTGCCGGCGCCGGCGCCTACACCTCCGGGCCGATGTCCTTCATGGATATCTACGACAAGATGTGCTTCACCGTGTCCTCGGCCGGTGGCCGTCGTGGCGCGCAGATGGGCACCTTCGACGTGTCGCACCCGGACGTGAAGGACTTCATCCGCGCCAAGCGCGAGGACGGCCGCCTGCGCCAGTTCAACCTGTCGCTGCTGATCACCGACGGCTTCATGGATGCGGTGAACAACGACGCCGACTGGCAGCTGGTGTTCCCGATCAACACCAAGGAACAGGCCGAGCTGGACCCGTCCAGCGGTGAGGAAGTGGTGTGGCGCGAATGGCCGACCCACGAAAACTACATCGTCCGCGACGACGGCCTGGTGGCCTGCAAGGTGTACGGCCACATCCGTGCCCGTCACCTGTGGGACATGATCATGGTCTCCACCTATGACTATGCCGAGCCGGGTTTCATCCTGATCGACCGCGTCAACGAGATGAACAACAACTGGTGGTGCGAGAACATCCGCGCAACCAACCCCTGCGGCGAGCAGCCGCTGCCGCCGTACGGCGCCTGCCTGCTGGGCTCGGTGAACCTGACCAAGTTCGTGCGTGACCCGTTCACCGACAAGGCCTCGTTCGACTGGGACGAGTACAAGGAAGTGGTGCGCGTGTTCACCCGCATGCTGGACAACGTGGTCGAAGTGAACGGCCTGCCGCTGGAGCAGCAGCGCAACGAGATCATGCGCAAGCGCCGCCACGGCATGGGCTTCCTCGGCCTGGGCAGCACCATGACCATGCTGAAGATGAAGTACGGCAGCGCCGAGTCCTGCGAGTTCACCGAAGCCATCGCCCGCGACATGGCCGTGGCTGGCTGGGAAACCGGCCTGGAGCTGGCCCGTGAGAAGGGCGCCGCCCCGATCATGGAAGAGCAGTTCGACGTCACCGCCGCCATGCTGCGCCAGCGCCCGGAAATGAAGAAGGACGGCTGGAAGGTCGGCCAGAAGATCGCCGGCAAGGTGCTGCACGCCCGCTACAGCCGCTACATGCAGCGCGTGGCCACGGTGGCCCCGGAGCTGGTGGAAGAGCTGGCCACGGTCGGTTCGCGCTTCACCCACCACAGCTCCATCGCCCCGACCGGCACCATCAGCCTGTCGCTGGCCAACAACGCCTCCAACGGCATCGAGCCCTCGTTCGCGCACCACTACAGCCGCAACGTGATCCGCGAAGGCAAG
>QFOV01000257.1 GCA_003248565.1 Stenotrophomonas sp. | reverse complement strand
GAGCTGGGGCCGGAGTACGCCTCCGACCTGGAGACCTCCGACGGCATCACCAATGCGGTGTTCGGCGTGCTGCGCAATGCGCGCATCCTGCAGCCCAGCGACCCGAACCTGGTCGTGTGCTGGGGCGGTCACTCGATCTCGCGTGACGAATACCTGTACACCAAGCAGGTCGGCTATGAGCTGGGCCTGCGCGGCCTGGACATCTGCACGGGTTGCGGCCCGGGTGCGATGAAGGGGCCGATGAAGGGCGCCACCATTGCCCATGCCAAGCAGCGCAAGACCAATACCCGCTACATCGGCATCACCGAGCCGGGCATCATCGCTGCCGAGTCGCCGAACCCGATCGTCAACCATCTGGTGATCATGCCGGACATCGAGAAGCGCCTGGAGGCGTTTGTCCGTCTTGGCCACGGCATCATCGTGTTCCCGGGCGGCGTCGGTACCGCCGAAGAGATCCTGTACCTGCTCGGCATCCTGTTGAGCGAGGAGAACAAGGATCTGCCGTTCCCGCTGATTCTCAGCGGCCCGGCCATTGCCGCGCCGTACTTCCAGCAGATCGACCGCTTCATCCGCCTGACCCTGGGTGACAAGGCGGCCGAGCGTTACGAGATCATCGTGGGTGACCCGGTCGGCGTGGCCCGCAAGATGTCGCAAGGCATCAAGCGGGTGCGTGAGTTCCGCCTGGCGCAGCGCGATTCGTTCTTCTACAACTGGCAGGTGGAGATCCCGCTGCCCTACCAGCAGCCGTTCGTCCCCACGCATGAAGCGATGGCTGGCCTGGACCTGCACAAAGGGCGCCCGGCGCCGGATCTTGCCGCCGACCTGCGCCGCGCGTTCTCCGGCATCGTCGCCGGCAACGTCAAGGAAGAGAGCATGGCCCGGATCGAGGAATTCGGCCCGTTCAAGATCCACGGCGATACCGAGATGATGCAGGCCTTGGATGAGCTGCTGCGCGCGTTTGTCGAGCAGCGCCGGATGAAGATCTCCGGTGAGTACCGTCCTTGTTATCAGGTGGTTGCTTGAGTTGCCGGTCAGGCCGGTAAGGTGATGGTGGTGGTGTGACGGCCATTCTGCTGGAGGGTTGTCACATCACCCGCGCCACCGGTCATTGCCTGTACCCGGGCCCGGGTGGACTCCAGGCCGATTCTATGACCGGTGCGTGTGGCGGGGCTTCCGCTTGGCGGCAGGTCATTGCTGACGGTGATCTGTAGCAGGTTCTTGCCTTGAGTTACTGCGATATGTATCTCGCCGCCTTCCGGTGAAGGTTCTATGCCGTGGTGGATGGCGTTCTCCACCAGTGGTTGTATCGACAGGTTGGGGACCAAATGCTGTGGCAATGGTTCCGGTAGTTGCCAGTGGATACGCATGCGATGGCCGAAACGCAAGGCCTCGACCTCGAGGTAACGGCGGGTAAGGGCAAGCTCTTCTTCCAGCGGGATTTCCTGGGGGGCACTCAGGGTCGCGCGGAACAGGTCGGCAAGATCCAGTAACAGTTGTTCTGCGTCCTCGGGGCGTCCGTGTATGAGCGCTGCACAGGTATTGAGCGTGTTGAATAGAAAGTGGGGTTGGATGCGCGCCTGCAGTGCGTCCAATTGCGCTTGTTTCGCGCGCACGGCCATTTGTCGCGCGTTCCAATGGCTGCGGAAAATAGCCACTCCGATTAGTCCCACCGCCAATGCGATGCCGCTGAACTGTAGCCACAGGGCGCGCCAGGCTTCGTGCTGAAGTATCAATTGTTCGTGCAGCGCAAGCCACAGCAATGAGCAGATGATGCTTGTAACCGCCAGCAGGACCGCCAGGGCAAAATAGGCCACATTCAAAGGACGCAGCCTGGCCAGCGGGCGACGCAACAGTGCCAGTACGCTCACCGTCAGCAGACTGGTCCATTGAATCAGTATGGAGGTCAGGCCGAAGTACACCCAGCGGCTGCCATCGATGCCCGGGGCAAGGGCCAGGATCACTGCAAGCAATTCGCCGGCGAGCACAATAAAGACAAGGGTGGAGGTCTGCCAGAGGGCCTCCAGGGGTATTGCAGGCCGTTCGGAGGGCGGAGTGCGGGCGTGGCTCTGGCGGGCGTGGTGCATGTTGTGGCGCCGTTGGTGGCAGGAATGCCGCCGCCTGTCGGTATGCGCTGGTGATGGCGGCGGTGGTTCGATTAGGGTACAGCTATTGAAACGATGGGGGGAGTTCCATGCAACGGATGAGGCGCGGCGCGGCGCGTGGCTTCAGCTTGCTGGAGTTGATGGTGACCGTAGCGGTGCTGGCAATTCTGGCGAGCGTGGCCATGCCGGCTTTTACTTCGCTCATCAATCGCGACCGCATGACATCTCGGGCCAACGAGCTCGTAGCGTTGTTTCAGTATGCGCGCTCGGAAGCGGTTCGCCTCAATAGCCGGGTTGTGCTCTGTCCGTCCGTGGACGGCGCAAGCTGTTCCGGTAGTGATTGGAACCAGTTGATTGTGATGGTTCCCCGGAGTGGGGAGGTTCTCCAGCAGTTTGTCGGTAATACCAAGGCGGCGGCCACTGCGGATGTGGATGATGTTGCATTCAGTGCCGATGGCTTGGCCCGCGACAGCAACGGGTTGTTGGCAACTGCCAGCGTTACGGTATGCATCGACACAACGCACCCCGCTGACAATCAGCGTGTAGTACAGCTGGCCAGTGGTTCACGCGTGTCCGTTCAGCAGGCGTCTGGTGCCTGCCCCTGATTTCGAAATGAGGTGGTTCAGGTGAAGCAGAACTCCTGCAGGCGTTGGCGATTGGCCCCACGGGCAAGTATGCGCGGCACCAGTCTTATCGAGGTGCTGATCGCCGTGTTGATCATGGCTATCGGGCTGCTCGGCATCGCTGCCATGCAGACTGTTGCACTGCGCAACAGTCAGGGCTCGCTCGAGCGCAGCCAGGCGATTATTTCGGCCTATGCGGCACTGGATGCCATGCGAGCCAATCGCGCGGTAGCGCTGTCCGGTGGTTATAACACCAATGGTTTCATCTGTTCGGCAACGGGCAGCGCTTCGCTGGCAGCTGCGGACACCACGGCCTGGATCGCTGGCTGGCGTGCCGCGCTGAGTCTGAGTGCCGCTGATGTGAATACTGGCTGCGGCAGCATCAACTGTGACGCTGGCACAGGCATTTGTGAGATCGGCCTGCGCTGGGATGACAGTCGTGCCAGCGACGCGGCTGCGGGACGGAGAGTGGCCGGTAGTACGAGCAGTACATTCCGCACCAGGGTGCAACTATGAAAGCGAAGATGAGTGTCCGGTGCGCGGTCGGTCAGCGGCAGGCTGGTTTCAGCCTGATTGAGCTGATGGTCGCGATGCTGATTGGCTTGCTGGTGGTTGGCGCCGCAGTGGGTATCTTCCTTTCCAATCGCCAGGTCTATCGTGCGACCGAAGGGGTGGGGCGGATGCAGGAGGGTGTTCGCGTTGCCTTTGAAATGATGTCGCGGGACCTGCGTGAAGCTGCAGGCAATCCCTGTGTGAATAATTTGCCGATCGCCAATGTCCTCAATAATTCCGGTGCCAATTGGTGGAGCAACATTCAATCCTGGGATGGCGCTTTTCGCGGCTATGACGGCAGTGATACGGTCACAGGCCTGACGGATGGTACCGGGGCTGGTCAGCGGTTGGCGGGCACCGCGGTCGTACAGCTTTTCAGTGCGGATGACAATGCGGTTGGAGTTAGTGCGCACAACACCGGTGGTGCGGTGTTTACCGTCAATAGTGGTAGTCACGGGATTGGCGCGGGCGACCTGGCCGTGGTCTGCAACGGCAAGCAGTCGTCCCTTTTCCAGGTTTCCGCGGTTGGTGGCGGTGGAACTACCATCACTCATGCCGCTTCCGGAACGCCGGGTAATTCCACCGTCAATCTCAATGTCAGTGGCGGCAAGTTCGATTACAGTCCAAGCGCCACGGCCGGCCGGGAATCGGTATCGGTATTGACGCGTCTGCGCGCAACCCGCTGGTACATCGGCAATGGTGTTAGTGGTCCTTCGCTGTACCAACAAGTAGTTACCGCCAATGGAACCGTTGCCGCCCAGGAAGTTGCGGAAGGGGTTTCCGACTTGGCCATCCTGTACTTGCTCAGAGGCCAAACCACCTACCAGACCGCTGCGGCGATCGGTGGTGGTTGGGGGAACGTCACCTCAGCACGCATCACTCTTACCTTGACAGGCACGGATCGCGTGGGCGTTGACGGCGATACCATTCAGCGCCAGCTGGTTCATGTCGTCAGCTTGCGGAATCGCAATCCATGAAAAATTCCTTTTATTGCCCCAGGCAGCAGCAAGGCGCGTCGCTGGTGGTTGTGCTGATCCTGCTGTTGCTGATGACCTTGCTTGGGCTTGCCACACTGCGGGGTACGACCATGGAAGAGCGTATGACCGCCAACCTTTATGACCGCAGTCTTGGTTTCCAGGCGGTTGAATCTGCATTGCGCCAAGGGGAGGCGTTGGCCCGGGCGACACCGGTTGCTTCGGTGCCAGCCAGCGGGTGTACCAATGGCGTATGCAGCTTGCCGGACCCTACTGCTGCTGATCGTTGGTTGAGTAGCAGCTTCAACGGCTGGCGTAGTGCCAGTAATGATTTGGCCACTGGCAATGTTCCAATGCCGACGGCGAGCTATATCGTCGAGTACGTGGGCATGACGCCCAGCTGGCCAGCCTGCGACCGCAAGGTTCCCGTGGATGCGCTGTGCTTGACGCCGCGCTTCCG
>QFOV01000256.1 GCA_003248565.1 Stenotrophomonas sp. | reverse complement strand
ATACGGATGGTGCGGGCCTGGTCGGCGATCGAACGGGTGATCGCCTGGCGGATCCACCAGGTGGCATAGGTCGAGAACTTGTAACCACGACGGTATTCGAACTTGTCGACGGCCTTCATCAGGCCGATGTTGCCCTCCTGGATCAGGTCCAGGAACTGCAGGCCGCGGTTGGTGTACTTCTTGGCGATGGAGATGACAAGGCGCAGGTTGGCCTCGACCATTTCCTTCTTGGCCTTGCGCGCCTTGGCTTCGCCGTAGGCCATGACGCGGCTGATTTCCTTCAGCTCGTCCAGGCTCAGCTGGGTGTCCTTCTCAAGGTCGATGGTGGCCTGCTGTTCGGCAACGATCTGGTCCTTGACGTCACGCAGGGCCGACGACCACTTCTGCTTACGCTTGATGGCGTCTTCCACCCACTCCAGATTCGTCTGGTTGCCTTCCCACGAGCGGATGAAATCCTTACGCGGCATACGGGCAGTGATGGTGGCCAGGTGCAGCACGCGGCGCTCCTGCGACTTGACCTGGGCCATGGTGTCGCGCAGCAGGCGCACCAGCACGTCGGTCAGCGGCAGCGGCAGCTTCAGGGTCACGAAGGTGGCCGAGATATCCTCGCGCAGCTTGGCCTGGGCCTTGACGTCGCCCTTGGCGTGGGCCTTCTTGAACTTGGCCATGTCGGCGGCCAGCTGCTCCATGCGGGCAGCCACTTCCACCGGGTCCGGACCGGTCGGGCCGGCTTCTTCCTCGACGTCGTCGCCGTCATCATCTTCGTCGCCGTCTGCGTCAGCGTCGTCGCTGGTGTCTTCGGCAACGGCCGGTGCCGGTGCTTCCTCGACCAGGTCGTTGAAGCCGACGATCACTTCGGCCAGGCGCTTCTTGCCTTCCTTGTGCAGTTCGTAGTCGGCCAATACCGACTCAACGGCCAGCGGGAAGGTGCCCAGTGCAGCCTGCACCTGGCCCAGGCCTTCCTCGATGCGCTTGGCGATGGCGATTTCGCCTTCGCGGGTCAGCAGCTCGACCGTACCCATTTCGCGCATGTACATGCGCACCGGGTCGGTGGTGCGGCCACCTTCGGTGTCGAGTGCGGTAAGTGCAGCAGCAGCTTCTTCAGCGGCGGTATCATCGACTTCACGGTTGCCGGTGTTGCCGTCGCTGAGCATCAGCGTGTCGGCGTCGGGGGCAACTTCGTGGACATCGATGCCCATGCCGGTGATCAGGCCGATGATGTCTTCGATCTGCTCCGGATCGACCATGTCGTCGGGCAGATGATCGTTAACTTCGGCGTAGGTCAGGTAGCCCTGTTCCAGGCCCTTGCTGATCAGAAGCTTGATGTCGTTTTGCTGGGCAGGACGTTCGTTGGCCATGTAATGCTCGCGCCACCGGCGATTGTGAAGATGGGAACCTAGCATTATACCAGCGCAGCATAGCGCTTGCCGGGGCGGTGGGTTCGCGGCGCGCTACGGTCTGAGCAGAAAGGTTACGGGCCCATCGTTGATCAGGCTGACAACCATATGGGCACCAAAGCGGCCAATTTCCACCCCTGGGCTGTGTTTTTCACGGCAGATAGCCACCAATCGGTTGAAAAGCCGTTCAGCCTCGGCCGGCGGCGCGGCGCTGGTGAAGCTCGGGCGCATGCCCGAACGGGTATCGGCAGCCAGGGTGAACTGGCTGACCAGCAGCAACCCGCCACCAGTATCGCGCAAGGAACGGTTCATCTTGCCAGCATCGTCGGCGAAAACCCGGTAACCGAGCAGCCTGTCCGCCATCCGCGACAGCATCGCCTCATCGTCGCCCGGCTCCACCCCCACCAGGGCAAGCAGGCCCGGGCCGATCTGCCCAACCACGGCATCGTCGACGGTGACCGAGGCCTGGGTGACACGTTGGATCAGGCAAAGCATTGGCAGCTCCTGCTGTGGGGCCGGGCACCATAGCACCGGGCACCAGCGGCTAAACTTGCGGGAATGAAACCGCAATCCACCGCCAAGCTCTATTACCGCCTCGCCCGTGCCCTGACCCACCTGCCCTGGTCCTGGCAGCGGACCCTGGCCGACACGGTGGCCTGGCTGTGGCGCAGCATCAATGCCCGCGAAAGCCGGGTGACCCGCCGCAACCTGGAGCTGGCCTACCCGGAACTGGACCCCGCCCAGCGCGCGCGCCTGCACCGCGAGGTGCTGCGCACCACCGCCCGCCAGGCACTGGAAACCCTGTACCTGTGGACCCACGATCCTGCGCATAACCTGTCCCGGCACCTGCGCGAACGCCACGGACAGGACCTGTATGACGCCGCGCTGGCGTCGGGCAAGGGGGTGATCGTGATTGCCCCGCACTACGGCAACTGGGAGCTGTTGAACCAGTGGCTGGCCTCGCGCGGGCCGATCGCCATCGTCTATGCACCGCCGGAGAACCCGGTCGGCGATGAATTCCTGCAGCTGTGCCGCGGCGGCGACAACGTGCGCCAGGTGCGTGCTGAAGGCCCAGCGGTGCGGCAGTTGTTCAAGGTACTCAAGGAAGGCGGCGCCACCGGCATCCTGCCCGACCAGCAACCCAAGAACGGCGACGGTGTGTTCGTGCCGTTCTTCGGCATGCAGGCGCTGACCATGACCCTGGTCAACCGCCTGGCCGAACGTACCGGCGCCACCCTCCTGTACGGCTGGTGCGAGCGCACCGGCCCCGACCTGGACTTCGCCCTGCACATCGAACCGGCCGAAGCCCAGATCGCCGACCCGGATCTGCAACTGGCCGCCGCTACCCTCAATGCCGGCATCGAACGCATCGCCCGCCGCGATCCTGCGCAGTACCAGTGGACCTACAAGCGCTACACACTGCGACCGCCGGGCAGCGGCGAGCACGACCCTTACGCCACTGCCCGTCACCCGCACTGAACCTGCTGCTGCAACACTGCGTCACCCGTGCCGCTCGATTGATTCGACAGCCAACGGCCCCCATAAGGTTTCAAATGAACAGCCCCGTTTCTGCCAGCCCGTCCTACTTCGGCCAGACCGCCGCCATCCGCTGCGAGCGTGCCGCCGCCGAACTCCGTGCGGGCCGCCCGGTAGTGATCAGCGATGGCCGGCAACGGCTGGCCAGCATTGCCCTGGACAGCAGCTCGCCGGAAGGCTACGCCGCCTTTGCCGAGGCCGCGCAAGGCCGCCACTACCTGTTCCTGAGCGCAGCGCGCGCGCAGACCCTGGGCATCAACGCTGCCAACGGCATCCATCTGCCATTGGCTGATCGCGCGTTTGCCGAACTGCCTGCACTGGCCTACCTGCGCGATGCGGTCGCGCCGGCTGATGCGCAAGCCAATGGCAATGCGCTGGATGCAGCGACGGTGGAAGTGGCGCGTTTGGGCTTGCTGTTGCCGGCCATGATCTCGGTGAAACTGGATGCCGCAGGCAGTCCCTTCGATGACTGCCTGCAGCTGGACACCACCGCCCTGTACGAAGGTGCAGGCCAGGCCGGCCAGGACTACGAACTGGTAACGCGCTCGCCAGTACCGCTGCGTGACGTCGGCATGAGCGAGTTCGCCGTGTTCCGTGGCGGCGTGGCACAGCGTGACCAGGTTGCGGTGATCGTTGGCAATCCGGACATGAGCGGCATCGTGCCGGTACGCGTGCATTCGTCCTGCCTCACCGGCGACCTGTTCGGCTCGCTCAAATGCGATTGCGGCGACCAGCTGCGGCGCGGCCTGCGCACGCTCAAGGAGCTGGGCGGCGGCATCCTGTTGTACCTGGACCAGGAAGGCCGCGGCACCGGCATCGCCGCCAAGATGCGTGCCTACGGCTACCAGCACGAAGGCCTGGACACCATCGACGCCGACGCACAGCTGGGCTTCGGTGCCGACGAGCGCCGTTACGGCAGCGCGGTGGCCATGCTGCGCGCGCTGGGCGTGCAGCGCATCCAGCTGCTGACCAACAATCCCACCAAGGTGCAGCACCTGCGCAAGGCCGGCATCGAGGTCGTTGGCTGCGTGCCGGTGACCGGCGAGATCACCCACGAAAACGAGCAGTACCTGCGCACCAAGGCCGCACGTGCCGGCCACCACCTGGATGTGGATGCGCTGATCATGGCGGCGCAGTAAGCGCCCCGTTTTTGTTGCGTTTGTGGGAGCGGCGTCAGCCGCGAAGCTATTGCCGCATCCGGCGCCAGCATTGGTGCCCAACCTTGAAATATCGAACGCAGGCTTTCCTTGGCCTGTCATGTCACCGGCTTCGCGGCTGACGCCGCTCCTACAACAACCAGCGGCATCGCACCTACCGCTGTACGGTCCCGGCGTTATATCGTCTGCGCATGACTGAACCTCCTGCCTTCGATACGCCGCTGCCGGACGACATCCAGTGGCAACCATTGCCACCGCGCGGCGCGCTGTTCGCCGCCACCGGTTCGGCACTGAGCATGGCCCTGCTGTTTGGCGCCGCCAGCGTGGTGCTGGTGTTGGCTACCGACCAATCGAGCTGGTTGCTGATTCCCCTGGCTGCAGCCGCAGTGGGTGCACTGCTCGGCGCATGGTTCGGCTGGCGCCGGCATCGACTGACCTTCTGGCGGCTGGACGCGCAATCGCTCGGTGTACGCCGTGGCCATATGTGGCAGAGCGAAAGCCACGTGCCGGTATCGCGCGTGCAGCACCTGGACCTGCGTCGCGGCCCGCTGGAACGCATGGCAGGCCTGGCGACCCTGATCGTGCATACCGCCGGCACCCGCATGAACACCGTCGCCGTGGCCGG
>QFOV01000255.1 GCA_003248565.1 Stenotrophomonas sp. | reverse complement strand
GCGTAATCCTCCAGCGTCGATAGCGGACGCTGGCGCTTCTGCACATCGAGCACATCGGCAAAGGTCGCCGGTTCCAGGAAACTCGAAAGACCCAAGGCACGCGCCGCCGTCGGCAACTCATCATCATCGAAGGCTTCGGCTTCGCTGGCCGGCAGCCAGAACGAAGCACCGAGCGCACCGCCATCACTGGCGTGGACCCAGCCGTAGCGCGCCCACACCTCATCGTCGTCGTTGCAGCTGGCAAAGCTGTCCAGGGTCTGGCGGAGATCCAACAGTTCAATCATGCGTCGCTGGGCAAACAATCGGCGGAGCTGCAGTCTAGCGGCGCCGGTCGCAGGCGCAATGCAACCACCACGCCGAGTGCGGCGAACAACGCAGCACCATATTGCGCATGGACCAATCCCTGCAGCGCCTGCGCGCTGTCAGCCGGTGCGGTTGCGCATGCCGCATTGGCCAGCATCACCAGCACAGCCAGGCCCAGGGCACCGCCGATCTGCTGTGCAGTCGCCGCCATGCCGGAAGCCACGCCTTGCTGCGCGGCAGGGACGCCCTGCCCGGCCACGATCCACATTGCCGTCCAGGTCATGCCCTGGCCCAGGCTGAGCAGCACGATGCCCGGCAGCAGCGGCCAGTAACCAGCACCGTGCGGCAATGCAAAGGCAACGCCAGCAATTCCCAATGCCCCCGCCGCCAAGCCCCACGCCAGCACCTGCCGTGGCGAACATACCGCCAACATGCGCTCGGCGATGCGGATGCCGACGGTGCACACCAGCGTCGCCGGCAGGAACGCCATACCTGCCTGCAACGGGCTCCAGCCATAGCCGTCCTGGTAGTACAGGGCCAGGAAGTAGTACTGCACGCCGAAGCTGCTCATGAACAACATGGTCAGCCACATCGCGGTACGCAGCCCGGGCACCCGCAGCAAGGCGAAGTGCATCAGCGGATCGGCACTGCGTTTCTCGATCAGCACGAAGGCTGCCAGCAACAGCAACGACAGCAGCAGGCAGGCCAGCGTTATCGGCGCAGCCCAGCCCCATTCCGGCCCCTGTACCAGAGTGGTGACCAGCAGGCTGCCGCCGACGGTCACGCTGACGCAGCCGGCGAGATCGAACGACCGACCACGTGCATGCGGGCCGTCCAACGGCAACCAGAAGCCACCCAGCACTGCACAGGCCCCGGCAATCGGCACGATCACCAGCAGCACCGATGCCCAGCCGAACTGCTGGGTCAGCACGCCGCCGAGCAGGGTTCCCAGCGCAAGGCCACCGGCACTGGCCATGCTCCAGATCGCCAGCGCGCGATTGCGCGGCGCGCCTTCGGCATACAGCGTATTGATCAAGGCCAGGGTGGCCGGGAACAGCAAGGCCGCACCAATACCCTGCACCGCGCGCGCCGCCACCAGCAGCCACGCGCTGCTGCTGAAGCCACCAACCAGCGAAGCCAACGCGAACAAGGCCATGCCCAGCCGATAGAAGCGCCGCTTGCCGAGCAGGTCGGCCGCGCGGCCACCCAGTAACAGGCAACCACCAAAGGCCACGGTGTATGCGCTGACCACCCATTGCAGTTGCTGCGCATTGATCTGCAGCGCGCGCCCCATGTCATGCAGGGCGACGAAGATGATGGTGGCGTCCAGGGCGATGATCAGCTGTGCCGTGGCCAATAGCGCAAGCGCCAGCCGCGGTGTGGCAGAGAGTGGAGACGATGAAACCTGCATTGCCTGAATCCAGAAACACGGGGGCGCACAGTCTTATTGATGACACGGCGCAGATAAATCAGGATACATGCATATTTGTAATGCGGATTTGCATCAATGGATGCCATGGACCTCAACGCGGTACGCATGCTGGTGCAGGTCGCCGACGCGCGCAGCTTCACCGTAGCCGCGGGGCAGCTTGGGCTCAGCCAATCCGGCCTGTCGCGGGCGATCAGCCGGCTGGAGCACTCGTTGGGGGTACGCCTGCTCCACCGCAATACCCGCAACGTCAGCCTGACACCGGACGGGCGCCTGTTCGTCGAGCACTGCCAGCCGCTGCTCAGTGGCCTGGAAGACGCACAGCGCCAGTTGGGCGATCGCCCGTGTGTTCCCTCAGGCGTATTGAAGCTGACCGCGCCCTCGATGTTTGGCCGCAAGGTGCTGGTGCCCTTGGCCGGGAAACTGATCGCCGCGCATCCACAGCTGCAGTTCGAGCTGGTGCTCAATGACCGCCTGGTCGACCTGGCCGAAGAGGGTTTTGACGCCGCCCTGCGCACCGGCCCGATCAGCGATGTACGGATGGTGGCCAGGCCCTTGCGGCCGCTGCGCTGGGTGACGGTTGCCGCACCGGACTACCTCGCCCGCCACGGCCAGCCCGCAACGGTGGAAGCGCTGCAGGAACACACCTGCCTTGCGGTACGCAATCTGCGCAGTGGCCGCCTGGTGGACTGGCAGTTCCGGGCGCTGGATGGGCAGATGCACGACTTCACCCCGCCGACGCGGATGGTGTTCGACAGCGGCGATCCGCTGGTGGAAGCCGCCCTGGCCGGTATTGGCATCGTCCAGGTGATGGACTTCGCCGTCGCCGACGCCCTGGCCGATGGGCGTTTGCAGCGCGTGTTGCAGGCCAACGAAGGACGAACCCGCGCCCTGTCGCTGGTCTATCCACCTTCGCGGCAGGTATCGCCCAAGCTGAAGGTTCTGGCAGAAGCCTTGCTGGCCGGCGATTGGTGAAGCCCAACAGCGTCGGTTCCAGCTCGCGTTGTCCACACAGGCTGTGCCCCGGCATATACACAAGCTGTGGATAAGAACCTGCAGCCCTTGTGTACCAAGCCCTCGCAAGCACTGGTGAATTTTTAGCCAGACCTCACGTGTAGTGCCGAGCCATGCTCGGCAGGGGCCTTGCCAGCAATCAATAACTGCAGGAACGGCGTCAGCCGCGACGCCTCGGCAGCGCCAGCCAAAGCCCCCCTCCCCAACCCTCCCCTTCGCTGCGCGAAAGGGAGGGAGCGAAGCGGTAGTGCCGAGCATGGCTCGGCACTACAGGGGCCCGCGTATCAACCGGCGAAACTGTCGGTGGCGCGTACCAGTGCGTCGACGTTCTCTGCGCCGAGTGACCGGACGCCGGGCTGATCTGCAGCGTCGCCTTCGGCCAGGCCTTGTGCAGTTCCCAGGCATTGGCCAGCGGGCAGACCACGTCGTAACGGCCATGCACGATCACACCCGGGATGTGGGCGATCTTGTGCGCGTCGCGCAGCAGCTGGTCTTCCACCTCGAAGAAGCCACCGTTGACGAAATAGTGGTTCTCGATGCGGGCGAAGGCCAATGCGAACTGCGGGTCCTCATGGCTGTTGACGAAATCGTCGTCCACATGCAGGAAGCTGGTGGCACCTTCCCACACGCTCCATGCCTTGGCGGCAGCCAGGCGCGTGGCCTCGTCGTCACTAGTCAGGCGGCGGTGGAAGGCCGAGATCAGGTCATGGCGTTCAACCAGCGGGATCGGCTTGAGATAGTGCTCCCAGGCATCCGGGAACAGGCGATTGGCGCCTTCCTGGTAGAACCATTCCAGCTCCCAGCGACGCAGCATGAAGATGCCGCGCAGCACCAGCTCGGTCACCCGCTGCGGATGGGTTTCCGCATAGGCCAAGGCCAGCGTCGAACCCCAGCTGCCACCGAATACCTGCCAACTGTCGACGCCGAGCTTTTCGCGCAGCTTCTCGATGTCGGCGACCAGATCCCAGGTGGTGTTGTCGACCAGATCGGCATGCGGGGTGGAACGGCCCGAGCCACGCTGGTCGAACAGGATGATGCGGTACTTGGACGGGTCGTGGAACTGGCGCATCTTGTCGCTGCAGCCGCCACCCGGGCCGCCGTGCAGCATCACCACCGGCTTGCCGTTGGGATTGCCGCATTGTTCGAAATACAGCGTATGGCGGTCGTCGACCTTGAGCGTGCCGGTGTCGTAGGGCTCGATGGCGGGGTAGAGCGTGCGCATGGCAGCCTCGCTGGGAACAGGCCGGCTAGTCTAACGCAGCGATGTTGCGGTCTTGTCTGCGTTGCAGCGTCCCATCAAGGCGTTGCATTGCTCGCCGGGGTGATGCGGTCCAGCAGCCACAGGCCATCGAAGCGCTGGCGGGCTTCGGCCAAGGGCAAGCCGTCGGCATAGTCCATGCTCCATAGTCGGCTGGCTGCATCGTCCTCGCCAGGCAAGCTGCCTGCATGCAGGTCCACGAACACCGCAGCTGCATTGGCGGTCAGGCGCGACTCCAGCTGTGAAGGCCGCGCGCCCACCTCGCGCAGTTGCTGATCGATGTAATCGCGGTAGCTACCCTGCGCGCCGGCGTAATGCAGCACATAGGCCTGCGCCTGCAGCTTCTTCGGCAAGGCGCTGGTCACGTTGTCCACCGGCGGGAAGCCACGTGGATGACCATCGCGGTAGCCACCGAGTCTGTTCAGATGCGCGTAGTGCCCCCAGATGATCGCCTTGCGCCCCGGGTAGGCTTGTTCCAGCAGCCACTGCAGGTTGCCGGCCATGACCGGATCGTGCTCATCGAAAGGCCGCAGTTGCCAGCTCACCTCGGCCATGCGTTGCAGGCTGGCGTTGATGCGCCGCCAGAAACCATCGCTGTCAAACACATCGTCGCCGTGCTCGGCGTCCGGCGCTGGCAACAGTTGCAGCAACCATTGCGAATCATCGAGGAAGCGTTGGCGTGCGCGGGCGTCGGCCATTGCCAGCTTGCCATCGAGCAATTGCTGTACCTGTTGCAGATGCAGCTGCAGGCGTTGCCGTGCCATTTCATCCAGTGGCTGCCGCAGCAAACGTTCGCGCAGCTGCGGCACCAGCTGGCGCCGCGAAAATGCGCCGCTCAGACGCCCATCAAAGCCAGCCAGCTGCATCGCATCAGGCGTATCACGCTGTGCGTCCAGATAGTCATACAGCGGCCATACCTCGGCGCTGTTGGCGTACATGTAGAAGAAGTTGCCGGGCGCGTTGGCACGCAGTGGCAGCCGCGATTGCCACAGGCGGCTGACGTCGAACAAGCCGCTTTCCAACACCAGCAGGTCAAAGCCCTTGCGCGCATGCAGGTAGCGCACGGTGCGCACCTTGCTTTCGTAGATATTGCCTTCGCCATGGGTGAGCTCATCGAGCATGACGATGCGCTTGTCGCCAATGGCCTCGCCAAGGGGCGCCAGATCGGCGAAGTCATCCTGCATCGGCGAGCCCTCGCGCAAGGGATGGATGGGCGCGTGTTTGCTGGCAGCCTGCGTTGCGGCGCAGCCCAGTGATGTGGCGAGTAATACGGCAGCGAACGCGGTACGGATCATCGGCATCCCCGGCTTGGAATGGCGATGCTACGTGAGGTTTCGGGGTGCGTCATGCGGACAAGGAATGACCTGATTGACGCGGTGAAATGAGATTTTTGACCTCGCCTTGGCTCTGGCTCTGGCTTCGCTTTGGATATTGTCATTCCCGCGGAGGCGGGAATCGCTCTGGCTCTGGCTCTGGCTCCGGCTCTGGCTTTGAAAGTCGTCATTCCCGCGAAGGCGGGAATCGCTCTGGCTCTGGGCTCTTGCTCTTGCTCTTGCTCTTGCTCCCAAATCAAATGCGGAAGCAAAAGCAAAGACCAGAGCGATTCCCGCCTTCGCGGGAATGACGAGCCAAAGCAGAAGCGAGAGCCGACAGCGGCAGCAACGGCCAGAGCAAGAGCAGCAAGAGCAGCAACAGAAGCAGCAACAACAACAGCAACAACAACAACCTCAACCAGGCCAACGACCCAAAGTCACCCGATCACGCTGTTCCAGGTCCTGCACCGTCTGCGCCTCCGCAAACCCGGCCTGTTCCAGCAGCGCGCGGATCGCCTCGCCCTGATCCCAGCCGTGCTCCAGCAGCAACCAACCACCGGGCACCAGATGCTCATGCGCGCCGGCAATGATCTCGCGGATCGCATCCAGACCATCCGGACCCGAGGCCAGGGCCGGCGGCGGCTCGAAACGCAGGTCTCCCTGCACCAGATGTGGATCACCTGCTGCGATGTACGGTGGGTTGCTGACGATCATGTCGAAGCGATCCGCGCCCAGCGCCGTATACCAGTGGCCACGCCGGAACCACACATTTTCCAGACCGTGCGCCTGTGCGTTCTTCACCGCCATCGCCAAGGTCGGGCCCAGCACATCGGTCGCCATCACCGTGGCCAAAGGCCGCTCGCTGGCGATCGACAAGGCGACCGCGCCACTGCCGGTGCCCATGTCGGCCACCCGCACCATGTCATCGGCCGGCAGCCGCGCCAGCGCCTGCTCGACCAGCAGCTCGGTTTCCGGACGCGGAATGAGGGTCGCCGTGTTGACCTGCAGGTCCAGGGTCCAGAAGCCGCGACGGCCGGTCAGATAGGCCAGCGGATGGCCCTCGGCACGACGCGCCAGCAGCACCTCGAAACGCTCCACCGCGTCGGCATCCACCTCGTCGGTGGCGTGCGAGAACAACCAGGCCCGCTCCACGCCCAGCACGTGGATCAGCAACTGCTCGGCTTCATGGCGGGCATCTTCACCCGGCAGGCGTGCAGCGGCCTCCCGCAACAGCTCGGCAACCTTCAACGTGGACACTGCTTTACCTCTTCGCGGGTTCGTTCAGGAGGGCGAGGATAGTCAGCGCACCCGTCCCTGCCTACCGCCATGATCCTTGCCTTGGGATTAATCCTGTCTATGCCGCGCCATTCAGCTTGGCCCTGGATGGCTTGGAAAGCCCGCAAAGCACCCGATATCAGGCCTTGAGGCAGTTCCGGAGCATCAATTGATAGACTTTATCTATTGATACGATGCATCCAATTCATTTGTTTTATTAGTTTCTGCCTATTAGTCTTTGCTCCAACGATTCACCCCGCCCTACACCCAAGAGGAAACTTCATGTCCCTTATCAACACCCAGGTCCAGCCGTTCAAGGTCAATGCGTTCCACAACGGCAAGTTCATTGAAGTCACCGACGAATCGCTGAAGGGCAAGTGGTCGGTCCTGATCTTCATGCCGGCAGCCTTCACCTTCAACTGCCCGACCGAGATCGAAGACGCCGCTGACAACTATGCCGAGTTCCAGAAGGCCGGTGCCGAGGTCTACATCGTGACCACCGATACCCACTTCTCGCACAAGGTGTGGCACGAAACCTCGCCGGCCGTGGGCAAGGCCAAGTTCCCGCTGGTCGGCGACCCGACCCACCAGCTGACCAACGCCTTCGGCGTGCACATTGCGGAAGAAGGCCTGGCCCTGCGTGGCACCTTCGTGATCAACCCGGAAGGCGTGATCAAGACCTCGGAAATCCACTCCAACGAGATCGCCCGTGACGTGTCCGAGACCCTGCGCAAGCTGAAGGCTGCCCAGTTCACCGCCGCACACCCGAACGAAGTGTGCCCGGCCAAGTGGAAGGAAGGCGAAAAGACCCTGACCCCGTCGCTGGACCTGGTCGGCAAGATCTAAGTCCCAGTCAGCCGGTGGTGATGAACCAGATACAAGGTTCATCGTCATGGCACTCCCACCCCGCCCTCGCGGCGGGCGTGGGGGTGAACCGCAGCGTGTTGATGCCAGCCAGCACCACGCCCGCACGCCACGCAGCCCGCTGCGGTTCACCCCTACTTTTTACTGGCGCCCCGCTTCATGCAGGGGCGTCACTCCCCCGCTTTGCCTCAACGAAGGAGTTGACCGTGCTCGACGACAGCCTCAAGACCCAGCTGCAGCAGTACATGGGCCTGCTGCGCCAGCCACTGCGCCTGATCGCCTCGCTCGACGACAGCAGCGCCAGCCAGGACATGCGCGGCCTGCTTGACGATATCGTCGCGGCCGGCGGCGGCAAGATCACGCTGGACAC